>JASFSF010000169.1:0-5975 GCA_050114555.1 Ignavibacteria bacterium | reverse complement strand
TTTACTGGAGCGGTACAACTCATGCAAATATGCAGAGCGGTAACAGTGCAGCTTATGTGGCATTTGGTGAGGGATTAGGATGGATGCAAGATCCGTTCACATATCAGTACGAGTTAATGGACGTCCATGGTGCCGGCTGTCAGCGAAGTGATCCTAAAACCGGTAATCCTGAAGATTATCCTTACGGACATGGTCCACAAGGTGATGTCATACGTATTTACAACTATGTACGTCTTGTAAGAGACGCTGAATCAACAACCGGCTTAATTGATGACGATAATTCTTCCCCTTCATCATATTCGTTAAACCAGAACTACCCCAATCCGTTTAATCCATCAACTACAATCTCTTTTACATTGCCGGCAGATAGCCAGGTATCGTTGAAAATATTCAATCTTATCGGGCAGGAAATTGAGACATTGGTGAGCAATGATTTATCTGTCGGCAATTATTCCTATAACTGGGATGCAAAGAATCAATCTGCTGGAGTATATTTTTATAACTTAAAAACTGATGATTATTCAGAATTGAAAAAAATGATATTGCTGAAGTAAAAATAAATTAACTCTAATAATTCTTGTCCGATCAGAATCCAACTATTTGCTAATCCAATACTCGTGTAACAATCGTACTGTATTCTCAATTTCCCCTTTTTTTATTAGAAGAGATAATCTAAATGATGTTGTAGTAAGTCCGAAATACTCTATTCTATTATCAGATAATATCGTCATCGACTCGATAACAATTTTATTGTCGCTGCTAAATCCTTCACCGATTAATGATACCGTGGCTAAAGATTCATCTATGATGAGATTTTTTGGAAATGATTTTCCTAGTTCAGATCGAACCTGATCCCAATTATGTATGTTGCTTTTCGAAATAATAAACGAATTTTTAGAAAATTCATCTGATTCTTGAACAAAACTGAGTTCTTTCAGAGGAATATCTTTATCGAAAAAAAATTTTAAAATTTCGCCTAATTGTTTGCTATCGTTAGGCTTATGAAGAATTCTGATTATATCCTTCTCATATACTACCGCAATTACTCTCGATTTGATTGAATGTGAATCTTCTCTTATAACAGTTTCTTTACCGCTTTGGAATGTGCTTCTCGCATACACAGCTATTTTAGAATCTTTAACAAATTGCACTGCCTGAGCATTTAAAACTTTTGCTCCCGCTTCTGCCATTTCCTGGATTTGCTGATATGAAATTTCCGGTAAATGCTCCGCATCGGGAATCAAATTAGGATCAGCCGAATATACTCCATCTACATCAGAGTATACCTCACATCTCTCTGCACTCAATGCAGCAGCAAGCGCCACAGCTGAAGTATCAGATCCACCTCGTCCCAAAGTAGTTATATCTCTTTTATAACTAACACCCTGAAATCCTCCTATTACAACAACTTTACCCTTCTCCAGTTCATCCTGAACTCTAACCGGACGTACTTCAATGACTCTTGCATCATTATGTCTGTCATTAGTAATAATTCCCGCCTGTGATCCCGTTAAAGAAATAGCTTCAACGCCCAATTCATTTAGTGCAATACAGATAAGTGCCATAGTCGTTCTTTCCCCTGTACTAAGGAGCATATCCATTTCACGTTTTTCCGGGTTTGGAGATATTTCTTTAGCAAGAGAGATAAGAGAATTTGTTGTCTTCCCCATAGCAGATACAACAGCAACAACATTGTATCCATTCTTTTTAACGGATGCAATCATCTCGGCAACTTTCTTCAGCTTTTCTATGTCAGCAAGACTGCTGCCGCCGTATTTCTGAACAATGAGACCCATTTAGAGTTTTCTTAATTCTTCCATCAATTGAGTTTTACTTTTTGTTCTGTCATCCACCATCTTTAGTGGTTTTGCAGGAATACCTGCCATAACCATATTTGGCTCAACATTGTTTATTACAACCGAACCCGCGGCTATAACAGCACCTTTACCAACTTTAATTCCTTCGAGTACGACAACATTCGCGCCTATGACAACATCATCTTCAATAATTACTGGATCAGCGCTGGGTGGTTCAATCACACCTGCCAGAACTGTTCCCGCTCCAATGTGACAGTTATTTCCAACAACAGCTCTTCCACCAACCACAACATTCATATCTATCATTGTCTTTTCACCAATCACAGCACCGATATTTAAAACAGCACCCATCATTATAACACAGTTATCACCTATTTCAACCATATCTCTTATTATGGCACCGGGTTCTATTCTGCAGTTATATTTTGTCAGATCGGCCATCGGTATTGCTGAATTTCTTCTATCAACTTCAATCCGGTGTTTTGTAATAAATTTTTTGTTCTTTTCTAAGAATGATTTCACGTTTTCAAATTCACAAAAAAGTATTCCGGATATTGATGAGCCATAAAAATCGTAATCAGTAAAATCGATTTTATCAAGTTCACCCTGCAAATAAACTTTTGCAGGTGTTTTCTTTTTTGATTCGGATATTTTTTTTATTACTTCATATGAGTCCATACTTATTCTCTATTACGTTTAGATAAATAATAGGCCACTGATGACACGGATGGAACTGATAATCACTGATCTGCGGCAGTCCGTTAAATCAGTGTCATCTGTGTTCCATTTAACTTTTTTCAAATAATACATCAGTAAATGTATAAAAGCCACTCTTTTTCTTTATTGCAAATTCGACTGATTTCAAAATCCCTTCTGCAAATGCTCGTCTCGTTAATGCACGATGAGAGATGGATAGTACTTCTCCAAGTCCGCCAAAGTTAACGGTATGATCACCCGGGACATTACCTAATCTTAACGATGTTGTGTTAAAATCATCATCTTTAAAAATCTTCTCAATCATCTTTGCTGTACCTGAAGGTTTATCTTTTTTAAAACGATGGTGTGTTTCGGATATTTCCACATCCCATCCTTTTAAATTTAATTTTGCTTCATTAATTAATTTCAGTAACACCTGGATACCGATTGAGAAATTATAGCTTTGTACCACAGGAAATTGGTCGGAACATTTTCTCATAGTATTAAAATGTTCTTCGGATAATCCGGTAGTTGCAATAATAAATGGGATCTTAAAGTTGATGGAATATTCGATACTTTTATTGAATACTTCAGGGAGCGAACAATCTATGATAACTTGCGGCGTATTCTCTTTCCATTCACCATCGAGATCATATTTCAAAACAAGCTTGTGATTGCTCTCTTCAAAGAGGGTGATAACTTCCTTCCCCAACCTTCCATTTGCTCCAATTACTCCAAATTTCATAATTCAGAATTTTAATTTTTTATTAATCGCATTTGTTCCGAAAGTAATTCGGCGGACATCGACGAAACTTCAGACATTGGCAATCTAAGTACATTTTCACATAATCCAAGCCTGTTCATAACATACTTGACCGGTGAGGGACTGGTTTCACAAAACAATGCCTTCATCATTGGCAAATATTTATTATTATAATTGCGCGCGTTCACCATATCATTATTTAGAATAGAATTTGTAATTAATTTCATCTCGGCCGGATATGGATTGGAAATAACCGAAATTACTCCGTTGCCGCCTAATGTCATTATTGGCAATGTCTGATCATCATTCCCCGATAAAACGCTTAGAGAATCAGGTTTTATCGACATCAAATGTGCTATTTGAGATATGTCCCCACTTGCTTCTTTTACAGCAACAATATTTTTGCATCTTTCGTGAATATTTACCACTGTTTCGGGAAGGACATTCATTCCCGTTCTGGAAGGTACATTATAAAGTACAATTGGTAAAGATGTTCGTTCTGCAATGTATGAATAATGTTCAACTAGACTTTTCTGTGTTCCTTTGTTATAATAAGGATTTACAATTAACAAGCCGTCTGCTTTTAAATCCTTTGCAATTTTATTGTTTTCAACAACATGTTGAGGATTATTAGATCCTGTACCCACAATTACCGGAACTTTTCCAATCGCTTCATCTATTACTGCTGAGATTATCTTTCTTCTTTCTTCATAATCTATAACGGGACTCTCACCTGTAGTTCCAAGAACTACCAGTGCATCAATATTGTTCGACAACTGGTGTTCAACTATTTTTTTCAACGAATTTAAATTAACGGATCTGTCTTTCTTAAATGGCGTAATCAGTGCCGTTCCAACACCTTTAAACATATCTTCCCTTTAACTAATTTTTATAGTATTATAAAAATATATTAATTTGAGATATAACCCTAAAGAATCTCGTCAAAAGATCAAAGTATCTACAATGATGAAAATGCATTTATGAGTTAATGAAATTCATGCAAGTGTATATTCAAACTACATTGTAAAATGGAACCCAGAGTGTTATATTTGCTCACGAAATTTATATGTACCTGCCTGCGCTTAAACTTCGGCAGGTAAACTTATTGGAAACAAGTTTTTTTTAGATTTTTTTATTGCGCCCGTAGCTCAATTGGATAGAGCGCTTGACTACGGATCAAGAGGTTAGGGGTTCGACTCCTCTCGGGCGTACCATTTCTTAATCACTTACACCACTATCCGATCATTCAACATATTTTCTTTTGTATTCAGCGATCATCGCATTATATTTGTTTAAGATTCAATTTCATAATTCTGTTACTCATTTTAGGAGAGATTATGAGACACTTCATTTCATTTGTCACCCTGCTGGCTCTAACATTTGTTTCAATAATTGTTGCACAAAATAATCCTGATGAACTATTAAAGAGTTCAACATTTTCAGGATTAAAATTTCGAAGTATCGGTCCGGCATTTATGTCTGGTCGGATTGCTGATATTGCAATACATCCCGAAGATGATAATTTCTGGTATGTTGCGGTAGGTTCAGGTGGTGTTTGGAAAACTACAAATGCCGGTACAACCTGGCAGCCAATTTTTGAAGATCAATCCTCCTACTCAATCGGTTGCGTAACTATAGATCCGAATAATCCATCCATTGTTTGGGTAGGAACAGGAGAAAATGTTGGTGGAAGGCACGTTGGTTATGGTGATGGTATCTATAAGAGTGAAGATGAAGGAAACAGCTGGACAATTATGGGATTGAAAGAATCACAGCACATTTCTAAAATAATTGTTCATCCAGAAAACTCTGATATAATCTGGGTTGCTGCACAGGGACCCTTATGGAATAAAGGTGATGAACGAGGATTGTATAAATCTGTTGATGGTGGTAAAATATGGAATAAAAAACTCGGTGATGATGAATGGGTTGGAGTAACAGATATTGCAATCGATCCTCGAAACCCTGATTTGATGTACGCCGTAACCTGGCAAAGACACCGCAATGTTGCTGCATACATGGGTGGTGGACCGGGAACAGGAATTCATAAATCCACAGACGGAGGTGAAACCTGGATACAGTTAAAAAATGGTTTACCAACCTCAAATTGGGGTAAAACTTCAATCGCAATCTCACCTCAGAATCCTGATGTTATTTATGCTGCAATCGAATTAGACAGGAGAAAAGGCAGTGTCTTTAAATCTACAAACCGTGGTGCAACGTGGGAAAAACAATCGGATGCTGTTTCAGGTGCAACCGGCCCACATTATTACCAGGAATTATATGCAAGCCCGCACAAGTTTGATAGAATTTATTTGGTCGATGTTCGAATGCAGATATCAGAAGATGGTGGTAAAACTTTTAGAATAATGAAAGAGAAGTTTAAACACTCAGATAACCATGCAATTGTATTCCGGAAAGATGATCCCGACTATTTACTTGTTGGCACTGATGGAGGAATCTACGAGAGTTTTGATCTTGCGGAGAACTGGAGATTCATTTCTAATTTACCTGTTACACAATTCTATAAAGTAGCTGTGGATGATGCCGAGCCTTTCTACAATATCTATGGAGGTACACAGGATAATAATACACAGGGCGGACCATCGAGAACTGATAATGTACATGGAATAAGAAACTCCGATTGGTTTATTACTCTTTATGCCGATGGTCATCAGCCTGCGACAGAACCGGGAAAT
>JASFSF010000168.1:0-5979 GCA_050114555.1 Ignavibacteria bacterium | reverse complement strand
AGGGCAGCTCGGTCTTATTAGAGATAGCTATGGAGTTGAAAATTTTATTCAGACAGATGCTGCAATTAATCCGGGTAATAGTGGTGGTGCATTGGTTGATTTGTCTGGTGCAGTTGTTGGTGTTAATTCCGCTATTGCAACATCGGGAACGGGAACATATATCGGTTATGGTTTTGCTATTCCAATTAATCTGGCAAAGGCAGTTGCTAAAGATTTAATTGCTCATGGAAAAGTGAGCAGAGGTTACATCGGCATAAACATTGGTGAAGTTGATGATGCGATTGCTAAATCACTTGGAATGGATAAGCCGAGAGGAATTATCATACAGGGATTACTTGAGAACGGGGCAGCAGCTGAATCAGACCTAAGACCGGGTGATATAATTCTTGAAATAGACGGCAGGGAAGTGGATGCTCCAAACCAGTTACAAAGTTATGTTGCTTCACAAACTGCTGGAACAACTGTAACGTTAAAGATTTTCCGGGATGGAGAATATCTGGATAAAAAAGTAACCTTAAAAGCCAGAGATGGAGAAACTAAAATAGAACCCGCTGCAGATAAGAAAGATGAAGAAGGATCTAAGAGCAGGAATTTAACAACTGCTACCTTTGAAAATATCGGTCTGACGGTTAAAAATTTAAGTGATAAAGACATCAAGGATTTTAATACGGAACAAGGTGTGATAATTACAAAAGTAAAACCGTTCAGCAAAGCTGAAGATCAAAGATTATTTGCTGGGCTGGTAATAACGGAAGCTGATAAAAAGGATATAAATGATGTAAATGATTTCTCAGATGTAATCGAGTTGAAAAAAGGTTCTGCAATTCTGCTTAAGGTTATCGATAACCAGGGGAATACGCGCTTCGTCGGAATTGAAATTCCGGAATAATGTATACAAAATGTTTTCTCAAACGCCCGTTAATCGGGCGTTTTTTTTATATTTAATTTTCACATAACCATATTTTATGTATGATAAGATTTCTTACTGCAGGTGAATCTCATGGGAAAGCTTTAACTGCTATCATCGAGGGTTTCCCATCAAATTTAAAGATTAGTAAAAGCTATATAGACAACCATCTTATAAGAAGACAAACTGGATACGGCAGGGGGGAGAGGATGAATATTGAATCTGATACTGTTGAAATCCTGAGCGGTGTTAGAAACAGGAAGACTCTCGGATCACCAATCTCATTACTCATCTCTAATAAAGACTGGGAAAACTGGAGTGATGTGATGGATCCGGAAAATAATCATCCTGTTAAAGAAAAGATTACCATTCCCAGACCGGGTCATGCCGATCTTGTTGGTTTATCGAAATATAATTATGATGATATTAGAAACTCTATAGAAAGATCGAGTGCACGTGAAACTGCAGCACGTGTTGCAGCGGGTTCAATTGCTCGTAGATACTTGGATGAATTTGGTATAACAGTTGGCAGTTTTGTTGAAAGTATTGGCGGGATTTATGACAAAGATAGTTTCACAAATAAACTTTATCAAAATAGTATCAGAAAAGATTTTGACGCCTGGAACTTTTCAAAAAAAGCAGACAAAAGTGAAGTTCGTGTTTTGAGTTCCACTCATGAAAAGAAGATCATTAATAAAATTAACAAAGCTAGAAAAGAAGGGGACACACTTGGAGGTACTTTTATAGTTTTTGCTACCGGAGTACCTATTGGTCTTGGAAGTTTTGTTCATTATGACAGAAAACTTGATTCACGAATTGCTTCATCCATAATGTCAATAAATGCGGTAAAAGCTGTTGAAATTGGACCTGGTTTTGATGAATCAAAATATTTTGGTTCAGATGTTCATGATGAAATTATTAAATCGGGAAGTACAATTACAAGGAAAACAAATCGTGCCGGGGGAATTGAAGGTGGGATTAGTACCGGACTTCCAATTGTGGTTCGCGGAGCCATGAAGCCAATCTCAACCCTCCAAAATCCAATTAAAAGTATCAATCTGGTAACTATGAAAAAAGTTGATGCGAGACACGAACGTAGCGATTTTGTAGCTGTTCCTGCTTGCTCTGTTGTTGCAGAAAGTATGCTCGCGTGGACTTTAGCTGAGGTAATGGTTGAAAAGTTTGGGGGCGATTCAATTGAAGAGACTAAAGATAATTTTAAAATGTATACGAATAAGCTTTTTAATCGTATTTCTAAAAATTTGAAAAGATAGAAGCTTAATAATGAAAATCCACAAGTTTACCTTTAATCCATTTTTTGAAAACACTTATATCATTTGGGATGAGGAAACATTGACTGCTGCTGTCATCGATCCAGGTATGTCGGAAGATTATGAAGAAGATGAAATAAAAACGTTTATTGATTCCAATGGATTAAAGGTAAATTATATGATAAATACACATTGTCATATAGATCATATTTTGGGAACGGCTTTCATAAAAGAAAAATATAATCCGTTATATTTATTACCTGAACGTGATCTTCCATTGTATGAAAATGCTCAGACACAAGCGAATATGTTTGGAATAGAAATCAAAAAACTACCTGCTATTGATAATTATTTATCCGAAGCAGAAGATTTATTATTTGGCAGCGAGAGAATTAAATGTATTCATACTCCCGGTCATTCTCCGGGTGAATTTTGTCTCAACTCTGAAAGTAGTAACTTTTGTATTACGGGTGATGTTTTGTTCAGGGATAGTATCGGGCGGACAGATTTATATGGCGGAAACTTCGATCAGTTGATTGAATCAATAAAAACGAAATTGTTAACATTACATGATGATGTCGTGATTTATCCTGGTCATGGAGATAAGAGCACCATTGGTTATGAGAAACAACACAATCCCTTTTTAGTTTAAACTTGGTAATCTTCGTAATATTATACTAAGTAATTGAAATTAATTTTAAATGAGGTTCAGAAAATGAAAGATAAAAATGAACATCTGAAGACCTTAAGAGAAAAATCGAAACTTGGCGGCGGAAAAGCTAAAATAAATGCTCAACACGATAAAGGAAAACTTACTGCAAGAGAAAGAATTGAATTACTTGTGGATGAAGGATCATTTGATGAAATAGATGCTTTTGTAAAACATCGTTCAACTGACTTCGGATTGGATAAACAACATTTTCCCGGTGACGGGGTAGTGACAGGTTATGCAAAAATTGATGGGAGACCTATTGCTTTGTTCAGCCAGGATTTCACAGTGTTTGGCGGCTCTCTTTCAGAAACCCACGCCGAAAAAATAGTTAAAATAATGAATGGTGCAATGAAAGCTGGTATTCCGGTTATTGGGTTAAATGATTCAGGTGGGGCTAGAATACAGGAAGGTGTGGTGAGTCTTGGAGGATATGCAGATATATTTTTGTTGAATACTCTGGCTTCGGGTGTTGTCCCTCAAATCTCAGTTGTTCTTGGTCCGTGCGCCGGTGGAGCAGTTTATTCTCCGGCAATAACGGATTTCATCTTTATGACAAAAAATACAAGCTACATGTTCGTTACTGGTCCGAACGTGGTCAAAACAGTTACACATGAGGAAGTAAGTTTTGAAGACCTGGGTGGTGCTGAAACTCACGCTGTTAAAAGCGGTGTTGCACATTTTATCTACGATAATGAAGTAGAGACATTGTTGAATGTTAGAAAACTTCTCAGCTATATACCATTGAATTACAGGGATAAAGCTCCTGAAATGGAATTCGATGAATCGACTGTTAAACCTGAACCAAAACTTGACAAAATTATTCCGGATAATCCAAATAAGCCGTATGATATGAAAGAGATTATCACTCTGCTGGTGGATGATGGTGATTTCTTTGAAGTTCATAAAGATTATGCTGAAAATATAATCTGTGGCTTTTGCAGGATTGGAGGTATTTCAGTAGGTATTATTGCTAATCAGCCAGCCGTTCTGGCGGGAGTACTTGATATTAATGCTTCTGTAAAAGCTGCGAGATTCGTACGATTTTGTGATGCATTTGGTATATCGATTTTGGTACTTGAAGATGTTCCCGGATTTTTACCAGGTACAGAACAGGAATGGAATGGAATCATTCGGCATGGTGCAAAACTACTCTTTGCTTTTAGCGAAGCCACTGTGCCTAAAGTTACAGTTATTACCAGGAAGGCCTATGGCGGTGCTTATGATGTGATGAATTCAAAGCATATTCGAGGTGATTTTAACTTTGTCTGGCCTTCTGCAGAAATCGCTGTGATGGGACCTAAAGGGGCAGTTGAAATCATATTTAAAAAAGAAATTTCAAATGCTGCAGACAGCGAAAAAGAGATTGAGAAAAAGGTGAATGAATACAGAGAAAAATTTGCAAATCCATATATTACTGCAGAAAGAGGATTTGTTGATGATGTAATTTTACCAAATGAAACAAGAATTAAACTGATTAATTCATTCAACCTGCTTCGCACAAAAGTTGATATAAATCCAAAAAAGAAACACGGAAATATTCCACTTTAGTTGAATAGTAGCTAACTCATTAAATAATAAATAGTTAGGGATATCACTTAATTATTTGCTTGATAAAGATTATTGTTATTAATAAATTTAAAGTTAAAGTTTTAATCTGGAGAACGAATGAACCGATTCCTGACTAATCTAACATATTTAACTATCATTACCTTACTTATTACTTCTTGCGGGGGTGGTCCTGAAGTTTATAAGGAAGAAGAATCATCTCAGAGATATGAGAACTATATTGTAAAAGGTAGTATCGTATCTGAGATGCTCGAGCAAGCAAGACAAAACTATATAACAGCATTGGAAAAAAAAGAAGAAGGTGATATCGCTTCAACAGTTGAAAATTTTGAATCTGCACTTCGAACAATTAATAATTTAAGTTATTATCCGGGCATAGATCAAAATGATGCATATCTGGAACTTGTCAATTCTATAACCGAAGATTATAAAGAATTTATTGATGGATTAGGCGAATTACCTGAAGGCGTTTCTTTTGCTGCTTACGAGGAGTGGCAGGAAGAATCGATTACGGAGTTGGAGTTATCTTCCAATATTGAAGATGGTGATATTAAAGAAGTGGTTGCTGCTGATATTCCACTGGAAGTGAATTCCTATGTTGAAAGATATATTGAGTATTATACCGGTCGTGGTGCACTTGTAATGCGGCAATGGTTAACACGCTCAGGTAAATATTTTCCAATGATGAGTAGAATACTTTCAACTGAAGGTTTACCAAACCAGTTAATCTATCTTACTCTGATGGAGAGCGGTTTGAATCCAAGAGCAAGATCCTGGGCGAGTGCCGTTGGATTCTGGCAATTCATAAGATCTACGGCAAAATTGTATGGTTTAAAAGTTGATTTTTATGTTGATGAAAGAAGAGATCCAAATAAATCTACAATTGCAGCAGCAAAATACATCAAAGATCTGTATGAAATATTTGGCGATTGGTACCTGACATTGGCTGCATATAATTCAGGGGAGGGTAGAGTAAGAAGAGCTATGCGGAAATCGGGGGGTACAGATTTTTGGTCAATCAGAAGATATCTTCCGAGGGAAACAAGAAATTATATTCCGCAATTCATTGCAGTTTGCCTGATTGCTATGGATCCGGTTGCCTACGGATTTACAGATATTCAGTACGAGGAATCCTTTAAGTATGATATCTACAAAGTAAAAGGTGCAATCGATCTTGGTTTTCTATCTACTTGTGCTGGGACGGATATTGATGCACTTAAGATAATGAATCCTGAGCTAAACCAGTTGAGTACTCCACCTGATTATGAAGGTGGTTATCCACTCAAGATTCCCAAAGATTCGTTTGAACAATTTTCAGCAAGAATGCAGAATATTCCTGAATCCGCAAAAAGAACTTTTGCTGTTCATGTAGTTAGTAAAGGTGAAACCTTGACAAATGTTGCCGACAAATATGGTGTAACGGTTTATGATCTTGCAGACGCCAATAACATTTCTACCAAATCAAAAATCTATTCGGGTGTTAAACTTAAAATTCCGGTTTCAGTTGATCCGACCAGTACAGA
>JASFSF010000167.1:0-6002 GCA_050114555.1 Ignavibacteria bacterium | reverse complement strand
ACTAATCCAATCTACTGGATCGGAAATCAGAAACTATACAGTTTTGCCGGCAGATCAATATTCCAGTGGGTTCGAAACCAATCCATGCAGGCGTATATAAAATTTCATGCCTCCGATTACAATATTGTCCTTGATAAAGAATTAATTCAAAATTTCAAAAAGATAAACCAGCAAAATGAGTTTTCAGTGAACGGAATACACTTAGCCGCATTAATTTTTCAATCCGATGATGTGGTGATGCATAGTGAAGCGATCAGATATTTGACGAACATTTTGAGCGATGAAACAAATTATAATTATAATCTTGCTGCTGCTGTTGCTTCAAGGCCAGACATAACTAAAGCAATTGAAACTCGGAGGGGATTATTCAAATCAATTTCTATCAATCTGGCAATGGATAAGTTTGAGGAAGTTTTCCTGTCGTACATCAGGTCAGATTTTGGTTTTATAAACGCTGAAATCGTAAACTATCTTGTTAAACTAAACCGCGGTGAAGACTTCCTTTCCGTCACCGAAGGTATCTTGCAGCTTGAAATTGAAAAAATTGAGGGCGGAAATCAATTCGATAAATCTTCTGCAGCATCATTGCTGAATCTTCTTGAGTCTTACGGTTGCAATCATCCAACAATGTATAGACGTATAAGAAGATTAATTATGAGGATGGCGCTTTTTACATCTTCTGCAGGACTAAAAGAGAAGGTGGAATCTACAATTATTAATATGAGAGCAGGATTAAGAAAATGGATTGGAAAAAATCAAACAGTGGCTGTTGATCTTGAAACCGGCGAGGAATATGGATGGCAGGATGTTATAATCTTCGATGAAAGCATTTCTGATGAAGATAAAAAGAAAATAGAAGATGCAATATTGAATTCATCTGTTTTAAGAGAAGCTGTTTTCCTTTTTTCCGGTGGATTTCTCTTAAGACTTGAAAATGTTTTACCAAGAGGTGTGTGGATAAGCCATCTTGTATCCGTACCTTATAAATCGATTTACAGGATAACCATACAGACAAGATTTCAGGGTGCATTTGATATTACCATACATCTGGCAAAAGATCTTCCGCAAGATCATATAAATGAGGAGATAAAATGGTTGATTCTGCCAGCTGCTACCCCCAGCGGGGAACGACTGTTACCAAAATTCGGCGGTTACTGGGAAGAGTATGGATTGTGGACAGAAGAGTTCGTTCCGAGAGAGAGCATTGAAAAATTCATTTCGAAAACCATAACAAAAGGTGATGAAACTTCATTGCAGCGGCTGCGTTACCTTTGGACTTTTTTTGTCTGGAATGCAGCAGCTGCCTACACGAATTTTTGGAAACTGACTAATTATCAATTTGAATTGTCAAATCCATTCCCGGAAAATATTGCAATACCCACGCACGATTATCAAACGGGAACGATCCTTTATTCTGTATCGCAAAGAGTAATATCAAAAAACATTACCAACTTTGTAAAAACTTTTTATAACCTGTTCGTTGAACAGACAGTTGAGACATATAAAGCATTAGAAAATGAATCCATTTGGAATTACATATTTTCAGGGATTGTCGAAGCCGAAGGGGAAAATGAAGGAGTGAGGAAATTAAAAGCGCTTGAGTCTGAATTGATTGAAGATGATAAATTTCCGGAAAAAGATAAAGTTCTTCACCAACTGAGTAATTTTATTGATACTCTTGAGAAAGAAGGGTTTATTCCTAAATCACTTTTCTTTGCTATAAAAAGATTTCACAGGTGGCTGAAGCTTAACAAGGAAGCCTCATTTAAAGCACAAGCCGAAATGCTCTTTGAACTTTACGAGACATATCAACTGTTTGATCTTGAAAAAAATCATCGCTCAACAAGAACAAAGTTTTTCCTCGAAACAGCTTTCCTTGAATCCGATTATTCATTCAAGGAAGCATTAAATGATATAGCCGCTAAACAACGAACAGGATCGGTTACTGAAGAGAAAACATTAAAATTAATATCCGGGTTACAGTCTGCTTTTAAATTAAGTAAAAAAGAAAGTTTCTTTTTAATAAGATTGAGCTATCCGCATTTAAAGCCAACAGATTCGGCAACACTTTTAGAAGTAAGTAATGTAGAAGAAATGGCTTCAAATTTAGTTGTATCACTGCTTGATGAAGAGGGGAAACCATACATCATAAGAATGCCGGTTTCACCGAAAGAAATATCACGTCTTCATCAATTGTTTTTTGAATCAAATCTAATGGTACACTTCAGACCGGAACATCACTTTCTGGTTGCCCTCTCGGATAGGGGATTTATTATCGGGGGACTTTTTTACAACAGGATTAGTGAGGACACAGTTTACATGGACAAGATTGTTGTTTCAAACAGGTACAGGAGAAAAGGAATAAGTGAAGGCTTGATGAATGAATTATTTAACAGGTTGAGAAGCAATCATATAAAAAATGTAACAACCGGATTTTTCAGACCCGAATATTTTTATAAGTTTGGATTTAAAATTGAAAAGAAATATTCCGGACTTGTAAAAAATCTCACTTAAAGTTCCGTAGAATACATTATAAATTATAGAACCAATCGTAATATTTATATACAGTTAGTTTATAACTTTAGCAACAAGTAGTTATTCGGAGGTTCCGTGCACAGAGAAATCCACAAGTGGTGGAGTACAAGTTTAAATAAGGATATGGAAATTGCAGCTTACGGACATTATGGATTTGTTCTATTGATGTTTCCAGCCAGCACAGATGATTACCTCGAATACGAACGATTCGGATTGATTGAAGATATCTCACCATTTATTAATGAAGGGAAGGTAAAAGTTTATTCAGTAAACTGCATTAATAAAGAAAGCTGGCTCAACGAAAATATGCAGCCTGCTCATAAAGCAATCAGGCATCAACAGTATAACGAATATATTATTGAAGAAGTTGTGCCGTTCATTTCACAGCACTCCACATCATTAGTACCAATCATTACATCCGGGGCTTCACTCGGTGCATTGCATGCGGCCAATTCATTTTTCCGCAAACCGAATATTTTTGCAGGAACAATTGCAATGAGCGGCAATTATGATTTAAAAACATACACGAATGGTTATTATGACGATAATTGTTATTTCAATTCACCCGTTGATTATCTTCCTCATTGGGAAGACCACCATATTATAAAATTGTTAAAACAGAAAAGTATTATTATTGCCAGTGGACAGGGAGATCACGAAAATCCGGATGCTTCTAAAAGATTATCCGAAATACTTAACTCGAAGAAAATACCTCACTGGCTGGATCTATGGGGTCCTGATATGAAACATGATTGGTCGACATGGAAGGAAATGCTTCCTTACTTTTTAGGAAAGATAAACTTTTAGCATAAATTACATTTATAATCAAATGACCTGGAAAGAAATTTTCCTGAAGAAACGAACAGAATTAGCAATGACAATTAGTGTTCTTGTAATTCTGCTAATTATCTTTCCTCGTTTCCTGATTTTCATTGAATCAAGAAATGCATTCAATCTTCCCGATCCCATCTTGAGTTTGTTCACGCCAATAGACTTAACCGGACTTATATTCAGTTTTATTTACATTTGTCTAGTTGTTGGAATAATTCATTTTGCAACAAATCCTGATAAGTTATTAATTGCATTGCAGGCTTATTCGGTAATGCTTGTATTCAGGATGATGGTAATGTACGTTACGCCCCTTGATGCGCCGGAAACATTGCTTCCTCTTAACGATCCATTCGTTCAGTTGTTTGGCAGTGGTGATATACTTACAAAGGATTTATTCTTTTCAGGACATACCGCAACCTTGTTTCTTCTTTTCTTAATTACTGAAAAAACATATTTGAAAATCATTTTTCTAATTTGTACAATATCTGTAGGAATTTCGGTTCTCTTACAACATGTTCATTACACTGTTGATGTGATATCGGCACCATTCTTTGCTTATGCATCTTATAGGATAGTTCTGGTTATTAAAGAGAAAAACCTTAAATTTTTACAATAGTCGCAGCAATTTAATTTATGACTTTAATAATAAAGTGTTAAAGTGGAAAAAGAACAGGATCAAATAAATAATGTTTCAATTGTTATAGCTAATGATTTCAAGATTAGTGACACCGAATCTCTGATACCATCGGGAGATTTCAGAACCCTGGAAGAATTCAAGATCTACCTTATTCAAAAACTAACCTTTCTTTTAGATAATAGTTTCGATTCTCTTATCAATATTCTCTACAAAATAGATGTAAATGAAGAGAGATTAAAAGAATTATTCGGGGGCAGGAACAGAGAGCATATTCCTACAGCTCTTGCAGATCTTATCATAGCAAGATCGATACAAAAGGTAAAATTCAGACAGAAATACAAAGATGGCGAACTTTGAGTTGGAATAAATAAGACCAGCATATTGGAGTACATTTATTAGAAAAGTATTAATAAAAAAGAATTCTAATTGTGTAGTAACCGTTGAATATTATTTAACTAATAATTAACTTCAAGCGTTTATTATAACTTATTATTAAATAACATATTTGTGTGTTATAATATATTTAGCCCCCCATACGGGCTAAATAGGAAATAAAATGATGTCAATCCTCAATTCTAAATCAAAATTAAAAGATTTACGGGAAGAAAATGAAGAACTAAAATTTCAACTTCGAGAAATTTATGACAAAAAATGGACTAAAAGCCGTCTCGAAGAAGTGCTGAAAAATTTACGTTCCGAGATTGTCGAGAGCAAAGAGGAAAAAGAACGTCTTACAATCCATCTCAATAATGTGAATCTTGAATTAAGTGATCTTAATGATTCACGTAAGGAATTATTAGAGGAAATTGAGAAGTTAGAAAAACAAAAAGAGGAAGAACAAAGCAAGCTTTCTAAGATTCGTAGTCAGATAATTCTACAAGAGTCTAAACTTAATGAATCCACCAAAACATTACCAGAAGATCCCGAGGAAAAAGATCAAGCAATTTCAGAAGCTCAGAATAAGTTCAATGAGCTGCAGTATTGGCACAATAACCTTGAAGAGAAGATATCAAGCCTGACAGACAGGTTGCACCTTCTTCAGGAACAGGAGAAAAACGTAACTCAAAAAATTAATGAAAAGAGAAATGAATTAAATCGGATAACTGTATCTGATCCGGAAAAGGCCGAAAACGATATTAGAAATGTTGAAGATCGGATTAGGATACTGCAGGAAACTGAAAATAAAATAACTGCTGAAATGAAAAGCCGCATTGCCCGGCTGAAACAGGAAGAAATTGAGCTTCAGGATAAAATTGACTTACAGCTGCGAGAACTGGATGAATTATCCGGAACGGAAGTTAAATCCAAATCTGCCGATATTAAGAATACTGAAGACAAACTTCTTTCATTAATAGTTGAGGATCGGAAACTCGCTGAAGATATACAAACTAAAAAATCGAACCTGAATGAACTAAACAGTTCTTTGGCGGACCTGCAGAACAAGACAAATGAAATTCAGGAACACCTCGCCCAGTTACAATCTTCAGAAGATCTGAAAAAAGAGTTGATTTCCGAGATGAATGATAATCTTTCAGAAAAGGAAATTAAACTTGCTGAAGTGGAAGACAGGTTACGCGATGCAAAAGATATCTTATCTGAAAAGGAAATCCGGCTGGCTGGAATTGAAGAAGAACTAAAAAATAAATACGAACGGCTTCAGAATTCAGATCATGATTATAGTGATTTGTCTAAACGGCTTGAAGAGAAGATTAAAAAAGTTCAGGAAATTGATCAGACATTAGTTCTTAAAACAAACCAGCTCACAAAAATATCGGTCGATCTGTCCGCAGTTGAGGATAAAGCCCATCGCTTTGAAGTTGAAGCAAAAAACTTTGAAATGAGAAGAGATGACGCTCATCGTTTGTTAGTGGCAGAGAGAGACGAAAATAAAAAACTTAAGGAAGAGAACAGTAAATTAAAAGAATTAATCCCGCTGCTTGAACAACGAAGTATCGAGATAAAAACCAGCAATGAAGCACTTGAAATAAGATTCTCTGAG
>JASFSF010000166.1:0-6003 GCA_050114555.1 Ignavibacteria bacterium | reverse complement strand
GCATCGAAGGACATATTGAAGCTACGTTCAATGTCGGGAGCAACATATTTCTTAATAAACGCAGGAAATTTTGCTTCTAATTTATCGGCTGGGAAATCCTCTTGTAACACAATATATGTATATAGAAAGTGATTCAACCAATATGGCCGATAATTCCACTCCCATGAAGATAGCGGACAGAGCAAGCCATAATGAAAATGAGAATTCGGTTTCGGATTTTCAGCAATTCCGCTCACTGTATACGGTGTTCCATCTTCATAATGGACAACTTTTCCAATCGCTTCCGATAAATCATCAAAATACTTTGAAGCAACTTCTTCAGACATTACTACTGTATGATGTTTTTTTAAAGCTGTTTTAATATCACCATATAAAAGCTTAATAGAAAAAACTTCAAAAAAAGTTGAATCTACCCAGAGAAACTGAGTTTCATTAAATGCTTTATCTTCGTAGCGAACCAGCATGTTCGGAGTGTGTTCTATTCTAGTGGCCTGTATAACTTCAGGATATTCCTCAACAAGTGCTTCCCAAAGCGGTGAAGAAGTCTCTGCAAGATAAATTTCCTGATCCTGAATAGCTCCTTTTACTGCAACTCTGTAAATTTGATCAGGGTTATCGTAATGCTTATCATAACTAAGTTCATCCAGGATAAAAAATACAATAAAAAAACAACATAAAAGTCCTATCGTCAAACCAGCTATGTTTATAAACGAATAACTTTTTTGTTTAAGAAAATTTCTAAAAGCGATCTTAAAATAATTTGTAAACATAAATACCTCTTCCTACTCATTTCTAAGACTATTAACAGGATTGGCTAAAGCAGCATTAACTGCTTGGAAACTTATTGTGAATACTGCAATAACAAATGCTATCAATCCCGAAGCAATAAAAATCCATGCATTAATATTTATTCTGTGAGCAAAATCCTGTAACCAATCTGTCATGATATACCAGGCTATTGGCCAGGCAATTATATTGGCAATGATAATCCACAATGCGAACTCTTTTGAAAGCAGCATTATGATTTTTCCGAACGATGCACCCAGTACTTTTCTAATACCTATTTCTTTTGTTCGTTCCGAAGCGACAAATGATGTTAAGCCAAATAATCCGAGACAAGAAACGAATATTGAAAACAAAGAGAATATGAAAAAGATATTTTGTATTCTCATTTCATTGTCATAAAGCTGATTCATCCGTTCATCAAGAAAGCTGAACTCAAAAATTTCGTTGGAAAAGGTTGATTCCCACTTCTGTTGAATAAAATCTAAATTTCTTTTTACATCACCGGGTAATATTTTTATTGAGATTGCATCGAAATATTCCGGATATAATAGTATAGCCATTGGTTCAATTTCAGAATGAAGAGACCTGAAATTAAAATCCTTTAATACACCAACTACCTTCTTATTAAGTCCTCCATAAAAAGATAGTTCTTTTCCTACTGCTTCCTCAGGCTTCCAGCCGAATCTTTGTACTGCTGCTTCATTAAGCATAATGGTTCCTTCTGTATCTGTACCGAACTCTTCAGAAAAAGCCCGTCCTGAGACTACATCAATATTGTAAGTTTCTATAAACTCATAATCTGAACCGAGAATAATTAATAGTACAGGATTATTTTTATCTTCTTCACTTGAGAAATTGGTATTACTGTAAAATGGCTCACCCGGCAGATCGGAGGAAACTGCCATTGAATGTATTTGAGGATTGTGTAATACGTCGTTTTTAAAATTATTATAACCTTCGCGTACCTGCTGGCTCCGCGCTGGAATCAGAACTACATTTTCCTTATCAAAACCGAGAGATTTATTCAGTAAATATTTCATTTGCAAATAGGTAGTAAGTGTCCCGATAATTAACACAATCGAAATCACAAATTGGATAATTACCATATTACGTCTGAAAATAGGTTTACCACTGGTCGATAACATCCTGCCTTTTAGAACAACTACAGGATCGAATTTACTCAAGTAAAAAGCCGGGTAAAGCCCTGCAAGAATTCCAACCAATAATGTGATACCAATCAGATAAATGAAAATCGTGAAATTGGAAGTTGAGAAGAATGATAATTCCTCATTAAAAATTGAATTAAATATCAGAACAAATTGTGATATTAAGATGAGTGCAATGACCAATGCAATTATCGATATAATGATTGATTCTAAAATGAATTGTACTACAAGCTGTTTTTTATATCCTCCCATGGTTTTACGTAAGCCCACTTCTTTCGCTCGTTTCTTTGCAGTTGCAGTGGCCAAATTCATAAAGTTAATGCAGGCGATAATCAGGATTAAAATTGCAATAGATGAAAACATATAAACAGATGTGATATTACCACCTGCATCGAGTTCCCAGTTTGGGCTAGGATATAAATGGATATCTCTAAGCGGGAATAGATGAATTTTAAGTACTTCGTGAATACTAAGACCCTGGCTTAGCAGATCATCATAGACAGGTTCTAAACGTTGTTTTACAAAAGACTTCAACGAATTTTCCAGTTCAGCTTTTGTCGTCTGCCTGGAAGCAAGTATATATGTATATAAGTAATTGCTCCTCCAATCACTGAATCTTTCATTTGGATATGAAGAAATTGATATCAACATATCAAAATCAATGTGAGAATTTTTTGGTACATCTTTCAAAATTCCGGTTATTTCAAAATCGACCGGCTCACCTTCCCATTCGAAAGAAAGTGATTTGCCAATTACATCATCTGTTCCCAGGTAATTGAGTGCAAGTTCCCGAGTTAAGACGACCGACATTGGATTTATCAGTGCTGTGTTCTTATCTCCGCTTTCAAGTTTGAAAGAAAAAATATCGAATATTGAATTATCCGTGGCAAATAAACTTTGTTTGTGTGTGTAATTATTAAAGTCTTTGATTGAGAATTCTCTTTTCCAAAAACGCGTTGCATTTTCAATTTCCGGATAGTCATCAACCAGAGCTTGTATATACGATCCTGAAGTAATTGGCCATCTGCTGTAGGAATTATCCCGGAAAAGTTCTCTTTCTATACGGTAAACTCTGTCAGCATTTTCATGAAAGCTATCATAATTTAATTCCTGATCTATCCACAAATAGATTATCGTACAGACGGCCAATCCAATTGCCAGACCAAATACATTTATAAATGAGAAAAGCTTGTTCCTAAAAAAATTTCTAAAGGCTATTGTGAGATAATTTTTGAACATTATTCACTCCGTTCATTCATTCCTTAAACTATCGACCGGATTGGCAATAGCTGCTTTTATTGATTGAAAACTTACCGTAGCAATTGCTATTAGCAATGCTAGTAAACCTGAAATTAAAAACGGCCACAGTGTAAGATTAATTCTGTAAACAAAGTCTTGAAGCCAATTGTTCATAAGGTAATATGCAACAGGCCAGGCGATGATGTTGGCCAGAAGAACCCAATTAATAAACTCTTTCGACAGCAAAATCGTTACACCACTAATTGAGGCACCTAAAACTTTTCTTATTCCAATTTCTTTTGCTCTTCTTTCAGCTATATACGATGCCAATCCAAACAAACCCAAACAGGAAATAATTATTGCAAGAATTGCAAAGTAACTGAAAATGGATTGCATCCGTGATTCGGATCTATACAGATTATCAAAGTCTTCATCAAGGAAGTGATAGTCAAAAGGTGCGGACGCAGTAAACTCTTTATAAACATTCTCTATATGCCCTAAAGTGCCAGGTAAGTCGCCCGGTCTTACTCTAACGAACATTGAGAATAAAAATTCATTATTCAATCTTAGCACCAGGGGTTCAATTTTGGTATCTAAGGGTTTGAAGTTAAAGTTTTTTACAACGCCAATAATATTTAATTTATCTCCCCACATTGTAAGTGTTTTCCCGACTGGTTCGTTCATACCCATTATTTTTGCAGCCTCTTCATTAATTACTACCGATGATGAATCAGAACCGTAATCATCTGAATAAAATCTTCCTTCAACCATTTGCATATTAAAGGCATTAATGAAGTCATGATCAGTGGCTACGAAGTGCATAAGCACTACTTCATCCTCGTTTTTGCCATCCCAATCAATTCCTGATGTTGAATTTCCTACATATGTTGGTCCCGAACTCGCAGCTGCAACAGAAATTATTTTAGGATTCTGTTTTAATTCATTTTTAAATGTTTCAATATTATTCAGGATTGATTTATCAGTACTTAATACTACTATATTTTCCCTGTTAAAACCTAGATTTTTGTTTCTTATATAATCCAGCTGGCTTGAGATTACAAGTGTACCTATTATCAAAATTAATGATAGAGAAAACTGTGTAACTACGAGAATTTTTCTGAACAATGATCCGCCCCCGTGGATTACCGAATCACTTTTTATGACTTTAACAGGTAAGAATGAAGAGAGATAAATTGCAGGATAACTACCGGATACAATTCCAGTGAATATTGTTAAAACTATAAGTCCAATAAAGGTAGAACTTCCCAGTGAAGAAATACTCATCTCTTTACTAGTCAGATCATTGAATGCATTTAATAGTAGAAAGGAGATTACCATTGCAATTAACAGCGCGAGAAATGCAAATAGTATGGATTCAGAATAAAATTGTTTAATAATATACCAGCGATCCGCACCAATTACCTTACGCAACCCTACTTCTCTTGCTCTTTTGGTTGCGCGTGCAGTAGATAAATTCATAAAATTAATGCAGGCAATAAAAAGTACAATAAATGCGATAAGTGAAAAAATATGTACGTATTCTATATTACCAAGTCCACCAATATCTGCAGTATACTTCCCTGCCGAGTACAGATGAATATTCAATAACGGCTGAAGTTCGAGGTCTGTTACTGATCCTTCATTATATTTTTTAATTTCGTCTTTAATTTTTTGATCGACATCCAAAACATTTGCATTCTGTTGAAGCAATACATAAGTGTAAAAGGAATTACTGCTCCACTCTTCCAGCTCTCTTCCAAGAATTTTTAAAAATTCAAAATTCACAAGGAAATCAAACCGTAAGTGAGAATTAGCAGGAATATCTTTTAACACTCCTGTAACTTTAAGATTCAGTGAATCATTAATTATGATGGTTTTGCCGAGAGGATTTTCTTTTCCAAAATATTTTTCAGCACTTTTTTCCGTCAACAATATTGAATGAAGATCATCTAATCCATCAGCAGAATTTCCGATAACAAGCGGGTATGAAAAAATTTTCAGAAATTCAGGATCGGCAAACGCTACAAGCTCACGAAAATTTTTATCGCCATAACGTAAATTCCTGCCACCATAAGTAAATCTTGTAGAATGTACAATTTCAGGGTAAGTCTCATCTAAAGCTCTGGCAAGCGGACCCGGCGTTACTGCTACCGGGAATATTTCTCCTCCAGAATAATGTTGAATTTCAACAACACGATAGATATTGTCCGCATTTTTATTAAACTTATCAAAATTAAGTTCATCTTGTACCCATAAAAGAATAAGAATAGTACAAGCCATTCCCAGTGCAAGACCGAAAATATTAATTAATGAAAAGAGCTTTTGCTTACGAAAAATTCTAAAAGCAATTTTTAGATAATTTATAAACATAGGTTACTCCATTTATTCATTCCTCAAACTATCAACAGGGTTAGTTAGTGCGGCTTTGAATGACTGATAACTAACCGTACCAATTGCAATCACGAGAGCACTAATTCCGGCAAGCATGAATGGCCAAATAGTTAGATCAATCCTATAAGCATAATTCTGCAACCAATTCTGCATAAAATAATACGCCAGAGGCCAGGCAATAACGTTTGCTAAAATGACCCATTTTGTAAATCCCTTGGTGATAAGTATAAATATCTCAGTGACCGAAGCTCCCATTACTTTACGAATGCCGATCTCTTTGATTCTTCTTTCTGTAGAATATAATGCAAGTCCAAGCAGTCCAAGACCCGACAACAAAACAGCAATAAATGAAAACGTACTAAATAACTCCTGCATTTTTATTTCGTCGTTATACTGCTTATTAAATATCTCATCAAAGAAC
>JASFSF010000165.1:0-6003 GCA_050114555.1 Ignavibacteria bacterium | reverse complement strand
AGGGAAATCAATATGTTCACTTTTAATTTAATAAAGTGAAAATAAAACCTGTGATTGGTACTATTAAGTTCAGATTTTACATTGAATCACTTATCTTTAGCAACATTGCAATTATTAATAAGGAAAAATTATGCGTATTCTCTCCTGGAATGTTAATGGAATCAGGGCAGTTTATAAAAAAGGATTTGTTGAATGGCTAAGAACTGAAAGCCCCGATATTATGTGTTTGCAGGAAACAAAAGCGCAACCGGATCAGCTTTCAGACGATTTGTTGAATATAGATGGATTTACTTCATACTTTTCATCGGCAGAAAGAAAAGGATACAGCGGCACTGCTACCTATACAAAACAGAAGCCTAAAAAATTTAAAAGTGGAATAGGCATAAAAGATTTTGATAATGAAGGAAGATTTGCAATTTCAGATCACGAAGAATTTATTCTCTTCAATATTTATTTCCCGAATGGAAAAGCGAGAAAAGAAAGACTTCAGTATAAAATGGATTTTTATGATGCTTTTTTAAAGCATTGTAATAAACTCTTAAAGCAGGGCAAAAAATTAATCATTTGCGGAGATGTTAATACTGCACACAAAGAAATCGATCTGGCCAGACCAAAAGAGAATTCTAAAATATCCGGATTCCTTCCCGAAGAAAGGGAATGGATAGATAAATTTTTAGATGCCGGATTCCTGGATACTTTCAGATTGTTCAATGATAAACCTGATAACTATACCTGGTGGGATATGATTACCCGTGCACGTGAACGGAACGTTGGATGGAGAATAGATTATTTCTTTATAAGCAAAAATTTAAAAAAGAATCTGAAATCAGCTTTTATCATGCCTGAAATTATGGGCTCGGACCATTGTCCAATTGGAATCGAGTTGAAGTTTTAAATTCCAATATCCTGGTTGTCATTCAGAAGGAATCCTGTTAATCGAAATAGAGATCTGCAATAGCTATCTATGTTTATTAAACAAGATTCTTAACAGAATGACGCGTGGCGGATAAGAAATATGAAAAGCAATAGATTATTCTTTATATTCATTTCAATCGCGCTAATCCTGAATAGTTGTACAGCGCACAAAGATGAGGAAGAAAAGCATTTTATGTACACAAACAAACTAATAAGTGAAACAAGTCCCTATTTACTCCAGCACGCACACAATCCTGTAAACTGGTATCCCTGGGGAGATGAAGCCCTGCAAAAAGCAGCTGATGAGAACAAGTTGCTTCTAATAAGCATTGGATATTCAGCCTGCCATTGGTGCCACGTGATGGAACATGAATCCTTTGAAGATACCGTTGTTGCAAAAATTATGAATGAGCATTTTGTATCAATTAAAGTTGATAGGGAAGAGAGACCCGACATCGATCAGGTGTATAGGGATGCTGCTTATGTTCTTACTGGTAGAGGTGGATGGCCGTTAAATGTAATTGCATTGCCGGATGGTCAGCCGGTTTATGCGGGGACATATTTCCCAAGAGGTAACTGGATTAAGTTGCTTGAGTACTTTAAGGATAACTATCAAAAAGATCCTGCACTATTTAAACAGGAAGCTGATAAAATTTCAAAGGCATTAGCTCAGCTTAACATTGTAGGCAGCACTGCCGGGGATTTAGATTTTATACAGGAGGACGTTAATAATATTTTTCGTGCATGTATAAACAAAATCGATTTTACTAATGGCGGAATGATTGGAGCACCTAAGTTTCCTTTACCAAATATCTTTGAATTTTTTCTCACTTATTATTATCACACGGAAGATCAGAACTCATTAAAAGCAGTTACAACTCTGCTCGATAAAATGGTTGCGGGCGGAATATATGATCAGTTAGGCGGAGGATTTGCCAGGTATTCCACAGATGATATATGGAAAGTACCGCATTTTGAAAAAATGCTTTACGATAATGCTCAACTTGTTAGTCTTTATTCTAATGCTTACAAGATTACAAAGGAAGAAAGATATAAAGAGGTTGTTTATCAAACTCTTGAGTTTGTTAAACGAGAGATGACTGACGAATCAAACGGTTTTTATTCTGCATACGATGCTGACTCCGAAGGTGAGGAAGGTAAGTATTATGTATGGAGTAAAAAAGAAATTGAACATGTACTTGGAAACGATGCTGAACTATATTGCGAGTATTTTTCAATAACAAATACCGGCAACTGGGAAAGTGGGAATAATATTTTATTTAGAACAAATGATATTAAAGGCATACTTAATAAATATGAAATGGAAGAATCTACACTGAACAATAAAATTATAGAATCGAATGAAATTCTATTTAAGGAAAGAGAGAAACGTGTAAAACCCGGACTCGATGATAAAATTTTAACATCGTGGAATGCACTGATGCTAAAAGGATTTGCGGATGCATTCAATGCTTTTGGTGAAAAATCATTTCTGGAAACCGCAATCAAAAATGCAGAGTTTCTTTCAACAGAAATGATGGAGAACAATGGCAGATTATACAGGAATTACAAAAACGGCAATCGTTCTATCAACGGATTTCTCGATGATTATTCTTTCACAATCGAAGCATTTATATCATTGTACGAATCCACTTTTGATGAAAAATGGCTCTATAAAGCAAAAACATTTAGTGAATATGTAATTGCACATTTTAAAGATGAAAACACAGGATTGTTTTATTATACATCTAATCTCGATGATCCGCTGATAACCAGGAAAATGGAACTTTCCGATAATGTTATTCCGGCATCAAATTCTTCGCTTGCAAAAGGATTATTTAAACTCGGAAAATATTTCTATAATGATGAATATATCTCAACCGCAAAATCGATGCTGGGGAAAATGAAACAACAAATAGAGGCAAATCCGCTTTACCACTCAAACTGGTGCCAGTTGATGTCGTACTTTGTTTATCCATATTTTGAAGTAGCAATTATTGGTGAGGAGTTCGAATCAAAACTCTCAAAATTTCTGGGAAAATTTTATCCCAATGTAACATTTATGGGAGGAAATGATGAAGGGACTATGGAATTGCTTAAGCAAAAAAAGGTAAACGGCAGAACATTCATTTATGTTTGCGTTGATAAAAGCTGCAGACTGCCCGTCGAGGATGTTGATTCCGCTGAAGGACAGATAAAATAAGTTTTTTCTCCCGCAAAAATTTTTCCGGCATTATTCAGTCATTGCTTCAGTAGAATTAATTCTATTTATTCTCTTCAACAGTATTTGCTAAAAATCGATTTGGTGATAATTTAATGTTGAGTTTACGACTTAATTATATTGTAATTCCCCTGCTTGCAGTTATAACCGGATCTGCTGCATCTTATTTTGCCGATTCGGGCAGAGCATGGTATGGGACAATTAATCTTCCGATGTGGTTCCCTTCAAATTCAGTGATGTTTCCTGTTTGGACAATTATTCTCTTATTAAGTGCCGTGTCTGTGTTAATAGTGTGGAATAAATATTCGAAACAGAAAAATTTTTATATAATTATAGGATTGTTTATTCTAAGCGCAATAATCAGTGTTGGATGGAATATCTTTTTCTTTAGCCATCAACAAATCGGATTAGCCTTTATACAATCTGTACTTCTTATTAGTAATATCATTTTACTTATAGTTCTCATCTGGGAATTTTGTCCTGTTGCTGCTTCCTGTTTAATTCCGTATTCAATGTGGGTGTTGTTTTCAACTGTCTTCACATTTAACGTGTGGCTAATGAATTAAGGAAAGGAAGTTTATTATTGGCAGTAAGCAATCTCTGCATTGCCAACTGCCAATTTATATTTTTATTGAGAAGCCCACTCAGCGAGTAGTTTCTTCATCCTGTCGTAATCAAAGGGTGCGCTTTCCATTTTCCCACCAAGCTCTATAGCTTTTTCCATCATTTTGATTGCTTTTTCTTTCATCCCGAGTTTATTTTGAATCTGAGCCATCACGCGGGTATTCCAGTAAACTTCCTCTAAAAGAACAGAAGCTTTAATCCATCTTAAACCCTCTTCGAGATTAACATCATTTATCAGACAGTAGTTAGCTGCCTGAAAAGTTGGAAACCACGATAATTGTTCACGTGATTTTTTTAATGTTAACTCGCTGGTGTTTACTGCAAGATCGAAGGAAATTCTTAGCTTATCCCACAGCAGGTTTACTGTTGTTTTGTTATCAGTAGTATTTGTAAACATAAAAGTCATTCTCTCAAGGAATGGCGCATCTTCAGGTTTCACTGTTATTGTTAAGATTACTTTAGCCTCATCGAACTGATAATCACCATCTACCTCAGTGTCACCACTGAATATTATCTGCCATTCTTTTTTATTGGGGATTGTGTGTATTCCATACGTCCCTGCCGCCAGTTCATTTCCGTTTATTTTAACCGGGTCATCAAATGTAATAGAAGTAACCTCGTTGGCACCGGTACGCCAGATTTCACCGTATGGAACAAGACCACCCCATATCTTCCGGTTCTTAACTCCGGGACTGCTGTAATTAATCGAAACATGAGTTACGCCAACCGTTTGCATAACAGTTGCATTTGGACTTGGTCGTGGTGTTTCGAGAGCTTGTGTGAATGCAAAAGTTACAGTAAATAACAAAGCACATACAGTTAAAAGTACTGTGTTTTTTAAATTCACTCTCATAGATTCTCCTTCTTTTTTATTGTATAAAAATACACTGTTGCTTAATTTGGGTGAGAAGTTAAATATCGACATTATGAAAATCAATTCACATTATATCTAAGGTTAAATTGAAAATTGATTTTGACAAGGCAAAACCACACACCTGGAAGGATGAATTTAAAAGATGGATTCCTTCAATAATTATTTTACCTGTTGCAATTTATTACTGCCTGAATCGAGGCGAATATACATTAATTGATAATGTTGATCTGGTAATTCATGAAGCGGGGCATGCAATTTTCAGTTTATTCGGGAAATTCATTTACACTTTGGGTGGTACATTAATGCAGATCATTCTTCCCTCGATTATAGCAGGTTTCTTTTTCAGGAATAACTACAGGACGGGTGTGCAGGCAGGACTTTTATGGCTCGGCCAAAATTTTATAAATATAAGTGTTTATGCCGCCGATGCAAGGGCACAAAAACTGCCGTTGCATGGTGGTAACAAAGTTTACCACGACTGGAATTATTTGTTAAGAACAACAGGTCTTTTGGAATATGATACCGAGATTGGTTATGTCGTTTTCGGATGTGCTATTTTAATTTTTCTAGTATCTGTTTTAATGCCCCTAATAACTCACGATTAAATAGTATCTTGTTTTCCCAAATTATAATCTATTGAATGATAAAACATATCCTGTACATATTCTTCGCCTTTTCGTTAACTATTTATTCACAAATCGATTCAGTAGTTTCCCGCTACATTAACGGTAATCTGAAATCTGTTATATTCTATAAAGACAATGTTAGGGATGGTGAGGCAAGGTTCTATTGGGAAAACGGAAACATAAAAGAAAATCTAACCTATTTTAACGGCAGAGTGAACGGACTTGTAAGGAATTATAACGAAGAGGGACACCTGATTGAAATGTATAATCTTCAGGACGGTAAACGGGAAGGACCGACAAGTTATTTTGATTCCCTTGGCGTTTATCAGAAGGATGTGTTTTATACCGAAGGGAGGCTGGATATTAAGGTCGAACCTTTGAGACATAGCAAATCAAATGAAAAACTATCTTCTGATGAATCAGAGAAAGAGGACGTAAACAGGAAAAAAGAAAAATTAAAGGTTAAAACCCAAAGGCCACTTCCCCCTGCTATTGAAGAAGAGAGAAACTTTGAAGAAGATCCAGCATTTTATTTAAGTGTTGAGGTTATGCCAAAACCGGTTGGAGGAATTGAGGCTATTCTGAAAAAAATTTCCTATCCTGTGCTTGCCAAAGAAAATAAAATAGAGGGGACTGTAGTTATCCGCACATACATTGATCGCGATGGAGAAGTGCTGAATGCAGAGGTGCTGAAAGGCATAGGCTATGGCTGCGATGAGTCGGCAAGGAATGCTGTTTTTTAT
>JASFSF010000164.1:0-6004 GCA_050114555.1 Ignavibacteria bacterium | reverse complement strand
AGATGATTTTGATGATGGCAGACCGGAAATAAGAGTGGAAATTGATAGGGAGAAAGCAGCATTATACGGATTAAATACAAGCCTGATTGCAAACTCGGTTCGCACAGCAATAAATGGATTCGTCGCTTCAAAATATCGTGTGAATGAAGAAGAATACGATATTAATGTAAGATTGATAGAAGGTCAGCGATCAAGCATAAATGCATTAGAAACGTTGGAGATTATTTACAATAATAAAAAAGGGGAAACACAAAGCGTTCCCTTGATTAGTGTTGCAAATATTTATAAATCTAAAGGTCCGGGTGCAATCAGGAGGAAAGATCTTACAAGAGTAATAACCGTTTCAGGAGATGCTGCCGAAGGATATAATGAAAATGAAGTACTGGGAAAAGTTAAACAGCGGCTTTCGGGATTTATCCTTCCGCCGGGTTATGCGATCGATTTTACCGGTCAGTTTGAATTTCAGCAGGAAGCACAGGACTTTCTCGGTAACGCATTTTCAGTAGCTCTGCTGCTTATTTTCTTAATCCTTGTTATTCAGTTCAACTCTTTAAGCCAGCCATTAATTATTATGAGTGCAGTTGTAATTTCACTTATCGGGGTATTCATCGGTTTAATCATTTATGCAATGCCATTCGGAATTATTATGACCGGTATTGGAATCATTAGTCTGGCAGGAGTAGTTGTCAACAACAATATTGTCCTTATCGATTACATAAATGTTTTGCGCAGAAGAGGATATACAAGGAGAGAAGCTTTGGTGAGTGCGGGCTTAAGGAGATTCCGTCCTGTAACTCTAACAGCTATCACAACTATTTTGGGATTAATACCTTTGACATTCGGGATTGGATTTGATATCTATACATTTTCATTTGCTGATTCAGGAGAAAGCGCAGAGTTTTGGCGTTCGATGGGAATAGCCGTGATATTCGGACTTGCATTTGCTACAATATTAACACTAATCATAGTTCCAACAGTTTATTCAACATTGGACGATGTTGTAAACGTAACACGAACTTATTACAACAAAATATTTAGTAAAAAATAGTAATTATTCACAGAATCTGACAATTAAATACCTCATCATTTTTTGATGAGGTATTTTTATATTAATTGAAAATAGCTGTAATTTGTCTTTCGTAATAATAAGAATTAAGTCTAAATTGAGGGCATTCGGAAATTTCATATTCCGTTGAATAATATGAAAGAAAGCAAAAAAATATATATTGTTACGGTCACTCTTATCTTACTCTTCGAATTGGTTTTTCTTTACTATATTAAGTATTCAAATCAGGATTTAACACTATTAGATTTCTCCCTAATTAATGTTGGTAACATTTTTAATCTTACAGTAATCCTTATTATGATTTTAGGAATCATAATCTACCTTAAGAGAAGACACTCCAAAACCAATCTAATTACAACCTTGGTATTAATCTCATTGGCAGCATTATTTTTTGCATTCTTTTCAACAATTACAAAATTTCCGATTGGTAATCTGTATATCCTTGGGGCTGAGGGTGACAAACTGTTTGATGCTATTGTATTAACAGGATATCATTTTATTTTATTTACGTTCTTATCCGTTATCTGGTTAAAAGTTTTCAGATCTGAAAGAAAAATTTTGATTAGATCGTTAATTAATAGTGGAATAATTATTTTCGTGTTTTTATGTTCAGCTTACATTTTCATCCTTGAAAAAGAGTATAGTACTGTAGACTGGAAACTTGAGAAGAATCAGAAAAACATTGCCGTTGTGCTTGGAGCTGCAGTCTGGTCCGATAATCAACCGAGCCCGAGTTTATCCAGAAGAATTGAGAGAGCAGTTGAACTTTACAAAAAAGGTTTTGTTGGGAAAATATTACTTACAGGGGGTAAAGCACCCGGGGAGATGACCGAAGCCGAAGTTGCATATGAGCATGCCAGGCGAAAAGGGATGGAAATGTCTAAGGTTAAATTTGAAAACCTAACGACTTCCACAACCGAGCAAATAAAATACATTAAGAATAAGCTTGTTGGTGATCCAGGAATTGAAGATATTATAGTTGTATCAGATGCATATCATCTTGTACGTGTGCTGGAGATAAGCAAGTTTTATAATGCTGATATTAAGGTCGCAGCATCCAGGTTAAAAGCAAGTAGTGAGGAGAACAAATTTTACATACTTATACGCGAATGTATTGCTTTAACCGTATTCTGGAGTTTTGCACTATAGCTGATAGATAATTTTAATTGATTCTCATAAATGATCATACCATACTCTTATGCAGCAGAAATCTAAAAGAAGATTAATCAGAGAAAAAGTATTACAGGTTCTTTTTGCTTTCGAAATGAACAATGAATCCTTGCAGTTTCTCATTGATGAAATATTTAAAGAGATTAATATGGAAGCCGACAGGATGTTTGGTATAGAATTAATAAATAAAGTAAGAGCACATTCTGAACAACTGGACGAATTAATAAAAGGTCGCGTTGCAAATTGGGAAATAGGTAGAATTGCATTGATTGACAGAATTTTATTGAGAATGGGAATTTGTGAAATCTTGTATTTTCCTGATATACCACCCAAAGTTTCCATAAACGAATCAATAGAAATTGCTAAAGAGTATAGTACAAGTGGCAGCGCTAAATTTATCAATGGGATTTTGGATGCTATTCTTTCCAATGAAAAAAAATCCGGGAAATTAAATAAACTTGGTAGGGGATTGATCGAGGAATCAATTACTAAAGATCCGAAAGACAGTTGATTAATGAAGAGTAAAAAAAAGATCTTTGTATGGACGCTCTTTGATTTTGGGAACACTTCTTTTTCGATTGTAGTCGTTACATTTCTTTTTGCAGTTTACTTTAAAAATACAATAGCAAACGGTGAACCAATCGGGGATTTTTACTGGAGTCTCGGGACATCGCTCTCTATGATTATAACCGCACTGATTTCGCCCGTTCTTGGTGCAATCGCGGATTTTTCAGCAGGGAAAAAACGGTTCCTCTTATTTTTTACACTGGTATGTATTACAGCAACTGCATGTCTTTATTTTACGGGCCCTGGTCAAATCTTTATAGCATTGCTGCTCTTTATAATTGCTAACATTGGTTTTGAAGCCGGGTTGGTATTCTACGATGCATTCCTTCCTGAAATAACCACCCCTAAAAATTATGGAAGGGTAAGCGGATATGGTTTTGGAATGGGATATCTGGGATCTCTGGCTACTCTAGGATTAGTCTACCCGTTTATACAAGCAGGCATGATAACAGAGACATTTCCGGTGTCGGCACTCTTCTTCTTGCTGTTTTCACTTCCTTTATTCATATTTCTTCACGATTCAAAAAGGAAACGGGAACGTAATGAACCTTATTATATGATTGGAATGAAGCGAGTATGGACAACAATTACACATCTTAAAAATTATAAGAACCTGGCTATATTTTTACTTGCATATTTTTTCTATATAGAAGGCGTAAACACGGTGATATTTTTCTCAGGGATCTATGCAAGTACAACCCTGGGATTTACTGAAGAGGAACTACTGTTATTCTTCCTGACTGTTCAAACTACAGCAATATTGGGTTCTGTAATATTCGGGATTTTAGCTGATTCAATTGGGCAGAAAAAAACTATTATGATTACACTTGTGATGTGGTTGATTATTGTAGTTGCTGCATATTTTATTTTTGATAAAACCGGATTTTATGTTGTCGGGTTGATTGCAGGATCAGCAATGGGCTCAAGTCAATCAACAAGCAGAAGCCTGATGACAAAGTTAACACCAGAAGAAAAGAAGACAGAGTTTTTCGGATTTTATTCATTCTTCGGGAAAAGTTCTGCTGTAATCGGACCTTTGGTATTCGGTCTTGTTAGTTTTCTTACCGGTGATCAGAGAAATGCTATTCTAACAATTGGATTATTTTTTATAGTCGGAATGGGAATTTTAATCAAAGTAAAAGATTCTCCTGTAAAATCTGTTGCTCAATCGTGAATTCTGAATACAGCATCACCGGTTAATTTTTCTACGTCCCAATCAAAATTAACAGACTTTTCTTCTTTTCTTTCCTCACAACTTTGATGGGAGCAGTACTTACATAACTCATACCTGCAATAATCAAAATGAACTTTAAGCTGGGCGTTACTCAATTCTTCTTTAAATCTTTGGGTAATTTCTTTTTCTTCACTGTGTGTCTCGGCAATAGTAAAGTAAAATGGAAGGATCATGTGGAAATCGATAAAAAACCTGTCACCGGATTTCCAGTATCTTAATTCGTGAATATCAATCCAATAATCTTTTTTGAATTTGGAAAGAAGTTGCGAAATCTTTAATAATACCTCCGGATTGGTTTCAAGCATCAATCCCCCAATGGAAGTTCGAATCAACTTAAATCCTGTTCTAAGAATATTCAAAGCTATAATGATTGCAACAATGGGATCCAGTATGATAAGATCGGTAAGTATAACCAGTGCAATTCCAACAACCACACCTATACTTGTTGCTGAATCTGTTAAAATATGCTTGCCATCAGCAATAAGTGTTAAAGAGTTCGTCTTTTTACCGGTCTTAACAAGGTATAAACCAAGGAATAGATTTATAACTCCAGCACCCGCAATAACGATTACACCAATATTCAAGGAGCTAAGCTCGGATCCGTATAATATATCTGTTATAGATTGGTAGATAATAATTACTGATGCACCTAAAATTAATGTACCCTCAATCCCGGCAGAAAAATATTCGATATTTCCATGACCATACATATGATCACTATCAGCAGGCTTAGAGCTGATGATAATGCTAACTAAAGCCATCGTTGTAGCGAAAATATGAACTATCGATTCCGCAGCATCTGAGAAGATGGCTGCTGATCCAGTAATAAGGTAAGCCCCCATCTTGGCAATCAGCATTAAAAAACCAACTACCAGGGAAATATAAGCAGCTTTTCTTTTTATTATGTAAAAACTATCTGTATTCATTTTATTAAAAATATATTGTCTACTATAAACGTGATAATTTTTCTACTGCTTCTATTAAAACTTCATCGCTCTTTGCAAAGCAAATTCTTATTACCTTATCATTGCTTCCCTCACTGTAGAATGACGATAATGGAATTACAGCTATACCATGTTCCTTTGTAAGTTTTGTTGCAAAATCAAAATCATTCAGAGCAGAAATTTTTGAATAATCCATCAGTTGAAAATAAGTTCCTTTACATGGAAGGAATTGGAAATTTGAATTCGTCATATTGTCTTTAAATATATCGCGTTTTTTCCTGTAAAATTGATTGAGAGTTAGATAATGCCTTTCATCTTTTAAGTATTCTGCATACGCACACTGGATTGGTGTGTTAGCTGAGAAAACTACAAATTGATGGAGCCTTCGGAATTCTTTCATCAAGTTATCAGGTGCTGCACAATAACCCAATTTCCATCCGGTGGTATGCAACGTCTTTCCAAATGACGATATGACAAATGTTCTTTTAGATAGTTCGTCTGAACTGGAGAAACTAATATGTTTCTCATCATCAAAAACAATATGTTCATATACCTCGTCACTGATAATAAAAATATTTGTGTCTTTTACAATCTTTTCAAGCTGTTTTATATCATCTTTGGTAATTAGTGATCCGGTTGGATTGTGTGGCGAATTTAGGATCATCAATTTTGTTTTCCGGGTGATCTTATTTCTTATGTCCTCCCAATCGTAATTGAATCCGGGCGAAATTAATTTTGAAAAAACCGGAATACCGCCTGAAGCTTTAACGCCGGGGACATAAGAATCGTAAGCAGGATCAACGATGATTACCTCATCACCTTTTTGAACTAATGTTGTAATCGCAGTATAAATTGCCTGGGTAGCTCCGGCTGTAACTGTGATTTCATGATCTACGTTATGCTTTTTGCCGTATAGTTTTTCAATTTTCGAGGCTATTAATTTCCGTAACTCAAAAACTCCGGGCATAGGTGCATATTGGTTAAATCCTTTTTTCTGGTAGTGATGAACCAGCTCTAATAATT
>JASFSF010000163.1:0-6041 GCA_050114555.1 Ignavibacteria bacterium | reverse complement strand
GGTTTGGCGTTGGGAACAGCAACTGCAATGGCAACTTGGGTAACATCCAACACAACTATGGCGGCTCCGCAGATAGCTTACCAGATGGGATTGTGGGGAATGATCGGATATTCACTCGGATCGATGGGACTAATATTTTTTGCACCAATGGCGGAACGTATTCGCACTTTAATGCCGAAAGGTTATACCAGCGGAGATTTTGTAAGACTCCGTTACGGTAAATCCGGGTGGTATGTTTTTCTATTGATTTCTATTTTCTATGGATTAGGATGGCTGATAAGCATGGGAATGGCCGGCGGTATTTTGATGAATGCACTTACCGGGATGGATTATGTTATTGGGATGACGGTTATTTTATCTATCTGTTTGCTTTATACAATTTTAGGTGGATTGTACGCAGTGATTGGAACGGATTATATTCAAAGTATTGTTATTCTGATTGGTATAGTAGCCGTAGCCGGTATGATTTATTTTACCGATGGATTCGAAGCTGTTCATAATGCTGTGGAGATAAATCGTCCCGGACTTTTAAACCTGTTGTTGCCTGCTTCATTAATGTTTTTGTTTAATAATCTTTTGTTTGGATTAGGCGAGATATTTCACAGCAATGTATGGTGGTCGCGTGCATTTGCCTTTAGAAAAGGAGTTGGATTGAAAGCATTTTTCACCGCGGGAATTTTTTGGGCTCCGATTCCAATTGTTGCCGGATCTATTGCATTAGCAGGACCTTTTCTTAATTTGAATGTTCCGGCAGTAGATATGGTCGGACCGATGGTAGCGGCAAAAGTTCTTGGTGTATCGGGAGCAATTCTGATTTTTATTGTTGTCTTTGCTTCTTTAGCTTCAAGTTTAGATTCATTACTTGCAGCAACTTCCGATTTGATTATGGAAGACATAATCCGAAAACACTTTGCAAAAAACGCAACGGAAAATACATTACGTAAAATCTCGATGGTAATAATTTTTCTTTTGGGTGTTACAGCCTGGTTAGTATGCTGGCAAAAGCCAACGCATCTTTTTGGAATGATAAGTTTATCCGGTGCATTGGTAGGCAGCACTATCTGGCCGATTGCTGCAGGACTCTACTGGCGGAAAACTAATCCTCTTGGTGCAACTCTCGGAATGTTATTTGGAAGCATTGTTGGTTTGTGGACTTACTTTGCAATAGGATTTTATGTGGCTGCGCTTGTTGGAGCAGCAGTTTCTATGATAATCGTACTAACAACAACATTAACTGCACCAAAAGCATTTAACTGGAAAACATTAGATGAAACACAAACAGCATAAGGAAATAAATTGGAATTCATAGCTTCACCAACAATATTTAGTTTGTTAGTAGGATTGGCTTTAGGTTTAACAGGAATTTTTTCCCTGGTATTATTATTTCTTCTTGTAAGAGATTGGCTGAATAAAAATTTGTGGTAATCGTATTACCAAAACTCAAAAAAGTTAAATCCTTCCGGTTACGGATTGATAAACTTTCCGATTAATCTTAAATTTAATTTGGGTTAAATAAATAATTAACTCCCCATATTCTTTCACCGGTAATGCGGGACTGAAGTGAAGAAAAAACATATATATCCATTAACAGAAACCTGCGGAATAACATTCTTTAATATCCGGAGTGTTATACTGCACAATTGTTCAAATATTTATAAAAAACAAACTTTAAACTGTAATATAACATGCTTCCTGCATGATTGTTATCCTGCATGGACGCAGAATAAGTAATAGTTATACGTTTAAGTAAGGAGATAGTATGGCTTCATTAAATATGCAAGGTCCCTATTCCTTGGATGAAAAAACAATTGATAAAGTTGTTACTGATACATCATCTGGTAATTATGCATTAGGAAAAACAAATTCAACAAATGGGAAATTTATTGTGAAATATGTAGGAAGAGCAGATGGTGATATAAATGCACGGTTAAAACAATGGTCAAAAAAATCAAAGTATGCACAATTTAAAGCCAACTATGCTGCTTCGATTAAAGAAGCGTTTGAAAAAGAGTGTCAGAATTTTCACGATTTTGGCGGATCAGCTAAATTAGATAATGAGATTCATCCTGACAGACCTAAAGGGAAAGATTATGAATGCCCTTTTTGTGATATTTTTGATGAAAGTTAAATTATCAATTAATGAGCAATATTCTTTAAAATCTGTAAGGTGATAAATATGTTCTGTCCACAATGCGGTATAACAATTGAATTAAGTGACCAGAAATTTTGTCATAACTGTGGTTTCGATTTATCCAAGGTCGAGAAGAATCAATTAACTAGTCCATCAAAACAGCTAAATGAATCACAAAAAGTTGAACAAATAAAATTTAAAATAGTTGGGTGCCCATATTGTTCTGAGGACGTTGAATTGTCCCCATCTGAGTGGTCTGAAGGAAAGTTTACTTGCCCTTCTTGCAAAAAATCAGTGGATTTGTCAAATTCTCACTCCATCCCACAGAAGAAATGGAAATGGTGGGGTAGTAATTGGGGCCTAGGTTGGCTGGTTATCGTCTATTTATTCTTTTCACCCTATTCGTCAAAAATCTACGAATCCTTTGGAACTACTGGTCTTCTATTACAGCTTATTGGATGTATTTTATCGTTAGCTCTGTATTTTTATCTGCGGCAACGAGTTTTTCGTATGATAGATAAGACGTGGTTAAGGTCGCTTTGCTCGGTTCTCATTACCTATGGATTCGTATGGCTTTTGGCTCTTTTGGCCGCACAAATCTTAAGGTAAGTAGTGTGAAGAATTAGAAAAAAAATCAACTGATATTTCAAATGGCGAGCGATAAATAATTTAAATGTATTTAATGAACGTATAACCGCTTAAAAAAGTAAAAAGTCAATAGTGCGTAAATATTTAAGAAGAATAAATCTCAAGAGTTCTTTGAATTAGTGAAAACTTGTTGCCTTAAAGATATCAAATCGGTTTACCGATATGGCAACCAAACCTCTTATGGGACTTACTATTACATTGAGTAATAGTTAACCTGCGGCAGCAGGATTATTCCAGATATTATTTAGGCGTGCGTGTTATATCCCAATCCAGCGCGAGGATCCCGCTATAGCGTGATCAGTTATGCGTACGGGTTTATAACACGCGGCCATTGTAATGATTTAGTATGTTCTAAATCTTTACCCTTAAATTTATTGTTGAATACCTCTTTCTTCTTAAGAACATTAAATACTATTTTGGCAATTTCTTTTGCAATGATGGTTTTAGCTACCTGTTTATTTTTCTTTCTTATAAGAGAATTATTGTATCTTTTAATAACCGGGTAGTACTGTATGGCGCGAACAGCAGCATCGGAGAAAACAACCTTAAGATGTTTATTACCGTCTTTTGAAGATCGCTGTTTTGATTTACCACCAGAGTTTCTTGCTGAGGGAGTTAAACGACAATAAGAATAGAAGTTTTTAATATCAGGGAATCTGTTGATGTCATCGACTTCCAGAAGAATATTAAATGCATTCATTTTCCCGATGCCTGGAATCCAGAGAAGACGTTGAATATCTTCGTTTGGAATAAGAGAAGGATATAATTGTTTTTCAAGATCAAGGATTTGTACACTTAAGGTTTCTTCAAGTTCGGCAAGTTGTTCGTATTGGTATTTTGCAATACCTGTAAGATATAAAGGTGAGTCATAATTATATTTTGCAAGCAACAGGTGCATTGAATTAGTAACAGAAGTGTGTCGCTGAACAATTTTTAATCTTGCACGCAAAGCATCACGTAAGAGTCGTTTCTCCTTTGATATTTTGTATGCTGCGGGGATATAATCCATCCGCAGAAGTTGAGCTAAACTATGAGAATCAACTTTATCGGTTTTAACTTTAGCATAGGCAATGGCTTTAACATATTTTGCGTGAGCAAGTACCATTGGTATATTAAGTTTTTCTAAGAGATCATTGATCCAGTACCAGGTCATAGTTGATTCAACAGTTGTTTTGTGTTCTCCTGGAAGAGAACCAAAGTACTGAACAAAGTTGTAATCTATGTTTTTAATATTTTGCTGCTTTACAATTTTACCCGATGAATCAACAGTAGTTAGGTAGGAAGTGAATTTATGAAGATCGATACCAGTGTAATACATTTGATACCTCTTGAAGAAAAAGTTATGAATGAAAATAAATTTAACTTTTTACTTATTGGAAATATCAAGCAAATCAACACGGACGCCTCTAATTAATCGGCATTTGTGTAGTTCTTAAGTTTAGTGAAATAAGAAACATTGCTGTTTGGCATCGTATTAATAAATTAAATTATAGCAACCGGCTTGTACAGAGAAAGTTACAAACCGGTTGCCAAATTATTGGCGTTGTAATTTTAATCAGTATTATTGAGCTCGAGCGCCGGTTATTTACAAAACCGTTATACCTTAAAAATTTCGTGGAGTAAAAGATGTTCTTAATTGAATCCGAAGATGATGTTATTAAACAATTTGATACATTAATTCTAGATAATCCATCAAATTTCCAAAGAATAAACATAAAAAGATTTTCTGGTGAAAGTGATATTACTCAGTTAATTATAATCTTATCTGCGTCATTAATTCCATCTTTAACAAAAATATTATTGGAAATAATTCGTTCAAGAAAACATATCTCTTTCAAAGTCAAAGGATTAGAAATAAAAGGTATTACCGAAAAGAACTTGGAAAAGTTTTTGCTTAATCTATTGAAAAAAGAGGATAAAAATAATGATTGATCTAGACTCTTATATTTCATTAAATAGAAGAATATTAACAAATGTAGAAGTATCAGCAAAATATGAAAAATTATATAATATGCTCATTGCTCATATCAAATCAGATAAAATTAATGTTCCTAAATTTAAGTCTGTGTTTTCTATTAATAGATTTACTGAAATACTTGAATGTAATTCAGAGCATTATTTAATATACGACCAATATTTAGGTTATACTTATTTTCTCTTGACAGAAGTATATCTATTATCCAAGGATAACACAGATTCACTTTCATATTTTTATAAAATTATGGCAGAGTTTTTACAACTTAGAGGGGAGCTAAAGTTATCACTACTTTTTGCTCTTTTGCATTCAAAAACTATCAAGCCTGAATGGAAAGATATCGAAACTAATCTTGGAATTTATCTTGAAAAATTAATGTTAGTTCAAGATTGTTTTACCATCGCTCACGAATTAATGCATCTTGTCTTTATTAAACACGATAATAAAAATGAAATGCTTGATGGAGAAAAGCAATTTTTACTAGATATTTGGGACGGTGACGAGATAACTTTCAGTAAAGAAGATGCACAAAGAGAATTAGGAAATGCTTTTCGTGCATCACAAACCAACCCTAAAAATTTTTCTGATTATAGCGAAGAAAATTTGAAAAGATTAGAAGAAAAAATGCTCAATAAATTAAATGATACGCGACTTAACGAAAAGAAAATATTAGAAAGCACATTGAATAAAGTATCATTTTTAGAGGAAACTCAGTGTGACTATTGGGCTGCTCATTGTGTATTCCAAGCTATGAAGGTTGAATTAGGACTGGATATTTACACAATCTATAATGGAGTTCAGTTAGCGCTCCAAAATCTATCATCTTTAAAAATGTTGGAACAATACTCTTTTTCGCTAATCAATGACGATTATAATGAGTTACAAATAATGGTAAATGAATCAAATTTTAGAATTCTTTTTTTGCATTTAAAAATGAAAAAATTTTTCTCACAAATTGATGAAAAAGCTCCCCTCATAATTGATGATGAATTCTCAAAGGTTGGTATCAGATATACACAAATCATAATGGATCCCCTCTATTATCTTATAAAAAATAAGGTTAGCGACATTAATAAGGAATATTCAACTGTATTATCAAAATATGAACAAGATTATAAAGAAGAGGAATTTTTAGACAGTGAAAGGAATAAAATGATCGATCAATTATTAGGAAATAAAATAAAGGTATAACAAGCTTTTCCACCCGTTATGTAAAAAGTCAATAGTGGCGAAAAGAAAATGTTCTTAAAAATATTTAACTAAAATAGAATCAATCCGTTATTAACC
>JASFSF010000162.1:0-6049 GCA_050114555.1 Ignavibacteria bacterium | reverse complement strand
CGTAAGGATATGACATTAAATGCTTATAATGAAATGAGAAAGATATCCGGTACTGTTATGAGTAACAGGTACGTCGATTTAATGACTAATCTGAACTCAAAATAATTTAAAGTGAAAATAAATTACATGCCCCACTAAACTTTAAAATAGGTTGATTGAAATAAAATAATTCTGGTTTCGTTTAATAATGCACATTCAAAAAAAATGATGGGATTCTATTACTACATGGTTGGAAAATTACTTCATTATAATCATCTTGCACATATCTACAAAGTTATTAGTTTCCATTCTGTAAAAATAGATCCCAGATGATAATCCCCCGGCGTTGAATGGTATATAATTTGTTCCAGCTGGAAATTCAGAATCGACCAATACACTAATCTGCTTTCCAAGAAGATCGAAAATCGAGAGTTTTACATTTGAATCTTCCGGTATGGTGAAACTAATTGTGGTAGAAGGATTGAAAGGATTCGGATAATTTTGATGTAGTACTATCGATTCCGGCAGAATATTTTCTTCATCAACGGGAATTTCTCCGTCGTATTCGAATGCTCCAATATCCCAACCAGACTTTCTTGGTCTCGATTTTCCATCAAAGTCAAAATTATAGGGAGAGTGAAGATATTGGCCGTTATCAATTCCATCAGAAGTTTCTTTTAATCTAAAATTTTTTTCAGAAATATTTTGGAACTGTGGATCGGTAAGGTAACTGTGTAAATCAAAACCAGATGCCTGCCAGGAGTTCCAAGATTCCGATGAACCATTTACTATGATAGGTTCATTATTACTACATTTCCAAATATTGTTATCTATATAGCTTTGATCTGTAAATCTAACATCAGCCAAATTAAATACCCAAATACCATTTATACTGTAACCAATATTATTCTTAATTATAGGATCAGTCGTACCTATTGCACGATATTGATTTGAAAGATTTTCGCCATAGACCGTGTTACCTATGATTTGTACTCTTGCGGAAGTACTGCCAGTCACCCGGTTAAATACAATGCCATTTGAAGAAGATAATGTAGCATTAAAAATATTATTATAGATTCTTGTTGTATCTGAACCAACTGGTGTTGTTACGTAAATGCCCTGGGCATTGGTCGTTTTACTGTTGTTTTGCTCAGTATAATTATTTCTAATTGTCAGAGAAGCATCTCTGTAAGATTGAATACAGTCATCATGCCCGCCGGTATCGTTATTACTGATCACTATGTGATTATATTCGTATATGTTATTCACATTATTCTGTGAGTATATGCCATCAGTTTGGTGAGGTATTGACTGGCCAGTAGTGATTGTACATCCCGATATAGTAATATTTTCATTTTCAGAAATGTTTATTCCGGATCTTACAGTTGTATGAACGTAGCAATTTTCTATATGTATATTCTTACTACTTTTAATTTTAATTACACTATCATACGCATTACGTAAGTGTATATCTCTCACAATGATATAATCCTGACCTGTTATGTCGAGAGCATGAGAAAAAATTTGATTTACATCAATGATCACTTCTCCCGAGTGGCTACTTTCATTACTTTTTGTAAATGTAATTGGATCCCCTGACGCCCCTGAGACCAGAATGTCAAGCTTCTCATTATAAACTAGCGAATTAGTGCTACCACTAATATAGATAACGTCTCCTGGATATATGCTGTTCCAGTTAATAGCGCCGAAGGATTGCCAGGCATTATTCCATGAGGTACCATTATTGTTTCCGGATGCATTTTTATCAATGTAATGATTAGTGGCAAAAGCGTTGAAAAAAAAACCGCTTAGTAAAAATATTGGGATTAAAAAGTTAAATCTCATTTAGTATTATTAGTTTTATAATCATTGAACTTGTTTCAAATTATCTTTGTCTTTTATTTCAGTAAAAATTACTATTAATAATATTATGCCAATTAATATATTTTTCAATCCTATAATAAATAATGGTATATATGCATACCAAAGATGGCAACGGCAATTGAGGAATGTTAGATTTTATAATAAAAAAGTGCGAAAACCTGTGTCTCATACTAATACAAATTATAATTGAAAATTGTTGATTTGTTGCTGTATTACTAAATTTGCTGGCACTTATTTTGTCGATGAATTGTATTAATTTAATAGATAAGAAGATTGATTGAGAACAGGGTTTATAAACTGTTTCGGCTTGATGAAGGATGATTATTTTTTAGGATTTTGATAGCCAACTTTTCTGATCAACGAAGGATTCACCATATTTGTCACATTAATGATTTTTTTGTCGTAATTCTATCAATAAAAACTTCAATTTATTTAACAGTCATCTAAAGATCCTGTTAAAAAATTTAAGAGTTAGTCGGATAATCTTTAGAAAAATAATATTCAAAAATAAGATATAGTAACATAGCGAATTATGACTCCGCTCGTATCAATAATAATTCCCGCATATAATTTCGAAAAATGGATTAAAGCAACAATAGAATCTGCTATTGCACAGACATGGCAGAATAAAGAAATTATTGTAATTGATGATGGTTCTACAGATAATACATACCATATAGCAAAGCAATTTGAATCTAAAATATTAAAAGTTTTGACCCAGGAGAATAGCGGGGCTTGTGTTGCAAGAAATAAAGCACTTAAACTGGCACAAGGTGATTTTATTCAATGGTTGGACGCAGATGATTTGTTAGCACATGATAAGATAGAAATGCAGCTTTTGGGAAGTGATAATAGTTTTGATTCTAGAGTACTACATACATGCAAATGGGGTTATTTTTATAACCACCCTTCGCGAGTTAACTTTAAGTGTACTAAACTATGGCAAGACTTATCTCCAAGCGAATGGCTTCAGATTCGCTTTAGTGGAGCCGGATGCTTTATGCATACTGCCGGGTGGTTGGTTAGCCGCAGATTGACAGAAATGGTTGGACCCTGGGATGAGAGACTTAAACGAAATCAAGATGGTGAGTATTTTTGCAGAGTCGTAGTTAATAGTGAATTGGTAAAATTTCATTCTAAGGCAGTGAGTTATTACAGGAAGGGAAACCTGTTTAGTATAACTATGAATAAATCAAAATCAACAATCGAATCATTAGACTTGTCATATAATCTGTGTGTTAACCACCTGCTTAGTCTTGAGGATAATGAAATGACAAGGAAAGCATGTGCAAGTCTTTTACAAAGATTTATTACCAAAGTTCATGTAGGGGATCCACAAATTATTTTGAAAAACCAAAACAGAATAATGGAATTGGGCGGCGAAATTTCTTTTCCAACTGAATCAAAAAAGTTTACTATTATAAAGTATATTTTTGGAAAACATGCAACGCGTAAATTAAAAAATTATCTGTGGAACGTAGAAGTCTTTGTGAGAAGCGTATGGGATAGGTTTCTTGTGTATATCTTTAAAAAATAATTAATAAGTACTTTAACTATATCTTGGATTTTTGTCATTGAAAATATCTAATAAGAATATTTATTCTCAAATAGCTCTAATTACGTTCTTTCTCTATTTCTTCTTTACCTTGTTTGGTACATCCCTCCCGTTTCGGACAGGAACAAGAGATCCGAGCGAATTAGGCACATCAAATGTAGTGAATCAGATTGTATTTACAACCCTGTTTTTGACAGCATTGTTTTCGCTGATTCCAAAAATGGATGAAGTAACAGCAATAATTAAAAGGGAAAAATTCTTAATTATATTTTTAATTTGGTGTACATTAACTTTATTCTGGACTGGGAATAGTTTTGTTGTCTTCAAAAGATTATTTCAATTCTACACAGTCATAATTGTATGCTTGGCTTTCCTCGCAAATTCCGACTCAGCAGACAATGCATTATTTATCTTAAAAATCTTTTTCAGTGTTTTTATGATTGTATCATTGATATCTATCTTTACAATCCCGGGAGCTATCAGTCGGCATTATAGAGAATGGCAAGGATTAGCTACAAGCAAAAACGGGCTTGGGCAAGCTAGTTTAGTTAGCACAGTAATCTGGATATATGTATTATCTAAAGAGAAAAGAATAAAATCACAATTGTTCGCAATATTTATGCTGATTATTTCTCTGATCTTATTGTTCGGATCGAATAGTATAACATCAATTTCTGCATTTTTATTCTTGGTTATCGTTTGGTTACTATTTGAAATGGACAAGATATTTAAACCACTGGGTATAAGACGAACAATCACGATCATTTTTTTAGTATTCGCAGGATTAATAATACTTCTGGATTTATTATATTCTGGGGCGTTGATGGCTTCAGTATTCGCTTTGGCAGGAAAAAATCTGACTCTTACAGGGAGAACTGATCTTTGGGCGGATATATTGCTTGAAGTAAAAAAACATTTATTAATTGGATGTGGATATAAAGGATTTTGGATAGTGGATAGTCCTAAAATCCTGGAAGTTTATGAAACATACGTCTGGTTACCTAGATCCAGTCATAGTGGATATATCGATATTTTAAATGAAACCGGGCTCATTGGTTTGTTAATGGTTATAGGTATAATAATTAATTACTTTGTAACACTTGTTAAGCATAAAAAAAGATCATTTTGGATGTGGTTTATTGTAATAGCACTAATAGAAAATTTTACTGAGACTATATTTTTTAACGCGGGGGGATTAATGACTCTATTATTTGTCTTTGCTTATATATCACTATTCAGTGAGATTATAAATAAAGAGCGCAATATTGCTGAACAAGAGATAGGAATTAATTATCAAATATGAAATTAAGAGTTTAATTTATACTGGTACTGTGTGTAACCTGTCTTGTATGCTATTTTAATATTACCCAATTATAAAACGTAAATTATCAGAAACTATGATATTAAATGAAAGTAATATTAGTTGATTCACTCATAGGAAATGACTATACGCTTTGCCTTGCATCGTCCTTACAAAATGCAGGTGCAGAAGTAGTCCTTATTGTACCAAGTAATAGAAAATTTGATATAATAACTAACTTCACAATTAAAAAATGGTCACCATCAAAGAATAAGAAAGACAGCAACGTTATTAAATTATTCAAATATGTTGAGTACCTGTTCAAATTATTTTTTTATATTCTAAAAAACAAAGATGCAGCAGTTCATTTTCAATTCTTCAGGTTCAAATTTGATATTCTATTTATCGTTTTTTTAAGATTATTTAATGTTAAATTAATTCATACCGCACATGATGTTTTGCCCCACGAAACAAAAAGAATAGACTATTTTCTGAATAATCTTCTATACAAAGCGTCGCATAAATTAATTGTCCATTCTTCTTATATAAACAACAAGCTCAGCTCAGTTTTTAAAATCAAAAAAGGGAAAATTGATATAGTACCTCATGGAAATTTTGATATTTATCAATCGGATTCGCCGATATCCGTAGAGGAGGCAAGGAAAGAGTTTAATTTAAAACCGGATGATAAAGTGGTTTTGTTTTTTGGTTTTATTAGAGAGTACAAGGGGCTTGATACTCTATTAGATTCATATCCAATTGTACATGAGAAAAATCCGGATATAAAATTTATTATTGCAGGTTCCATTCCGAGTAGTACACTAGCCAGGACCTATGAAGAAAAAATGAGCACGTTTCAAAATGAAAAATGTATTATTGCTCATTTTAAGTTTATACCTTCGGAACAAGTAGCGACATACTTTACAGCAGCAGATTTTGTAGTTTTACCGTATAAGGATATTGATCACAGCGGAATTGTTCATATGGCCTACTCTTTCGAAGCACCGGTAATTGCATCAAATGTGGGTGATTTTCCAGAAACAATAGACGAGGGTAAAAGTGGGTATTTAGTGGAAAAAAATAATCCGGAGGCTCTTGCTGAAGCGATTATAGACGCATTCAAAAACTCGGACACCAGGCAGAATATGAAAAACTATATAAAAGAATTGAATAAAAATAAATACTCATGGGATGAAAGTGCCCGTAAGACTATTGAGACTTATAAAACATTAATCAACAAATAATTTTCATTCAAACACCAATCCAATTTATAGTATTACACGTCATAGTTAAAATATTTATCAAATTTGAACAAAGAACTTAATAAGCGA
>JASFSF010000161.1:0-6056 GCA_050114555.1 Ignavibacteria bacterium | reverse complement strand
CTCTTAACATCGACGAGTTGCCTGAGATTGATCTGGTGCTGATTTCACACAATCATTACGATCACCTTAACTCATCAACCATTGAAAAAATTCATTCTAAGGTTAAGCATTTTGTCGTCCCACTGATGGTCGGGGCTGAATTAGAAAATATGGGTGTTCCAAGAGAAAAAATAATCGAGTTAGACTGGTGGGATGAAATAATCCTGTTTGAAGATTTTATGGTTGCACTCACACCTGGTCAGCATTTCTCGGGTCGTGGTTTATTTGATAAGGATGAAACTCTGTGGGGTTCATTTGTTGTCAGGGGACCAAAACATAAAATTTTCTTCAGTGGTGATTCAGGTTACTTCGAAGGTTTTAAACAAATCGGTGATAAATACGGACCTTTCGATTTAACATTCCTTGAATGCGGAGCATATAATGAGAGATGGCATCTCGTTCATATGTTCCCCGAAGAAACTGTACAGGCTCACATCGATCTTAAAGGAAAAATTTTACAACCGATTCACTGGGGAACATTCGATGTTTCACTTCATTCCTGGTATGATCCAATGGTTAGAATTTCTAGAGCTGCAGATAGTCTGGGCATAAAGCTTTCCACACCTATAGTTGGAGAGACAATAACTATCAATGAAAACTTACAAACAGAAAGGTGGTGGGAACCATTATTAAAAATGAAAAATGTATTAAATAAAAAATGAATGAAAAGGAATATAAAATGAAAAAGGTAATTTTAATAACAGGTGCTTCGTCCGGAATGGGAAAAGTAACAGCTGAAGAATTAATCAAAGAAGGCAATACAGTTTATTGTGCAGCAAGAAGTGTTGAAAAGATGAAAGACCTGGAAAACTTGGGGGGAAAAATCCTGGAGATGGATGTTTCAGATGACCAATCTCTCGAAGCAGGTGTTGATAAGATTATTTCTGCTGAAGGTAAAATCGATGTGTTATGGAATAACGCTGGCTTTGGTTTATATGGCCCGGTTGAAGAAATCTCGATTGAAAAAGCTAAGTATCAGTTTGATGTAAACCTATTTGGGCTTGCTAAAATAACTCAAAAAGTATTACCTCATATGCGTGATCAAAGAGGTGGACTAATTATTAACACCTCTTCAATGGGTGGAAAAATATATACTCCTCTTGGCGCCTGGTATCATGCTACAAAACATGCTGTTGAAGGTTTTAGTGATTGTTTGCGTCTTGAGCTTAAAGAATTTGGAATTAATGTTGTCGTCCTGGAACCGGGGTTAATAGATACTGGTTTTAGAGCACCATCTTGATCCTACATCGATGAATGGCCCATATAAACGTGTAGTTCGGGCATTATCAAATAGTGGTTCTATAAAAATGTCATCACCTATGGTAATTGCAAATACTGTTAAGAAAATAATCAAAAGTAAAAATCCGAAAACAAGATACCTGGTTGGAAAGATGGCAAAACCGCTTGTTAGGATCCGGAAACTTTTTGGTGATAATGTTTACGACAAACTAATAATGAGCCAGATTGAATAAATATGTTAACATTGAGGTTTATTAGAAATAATAACCCGTGAGATTTCTATGAGTAAAAAATTTGATTACACTGCTTTAGCAAGGAAAATGGTATTCAGATTTCCAGTACTCTCGCATATCGCCGTACAGGTAAATTTCTGGATCTGTGCATTTCTTCTCCTAGGTTTAATAATCCATTTAAACTCACTAATGATCATCAAATCCAATTCATTGCAAATTCCTGTATCATTTGGTTCAACTATCATTCTAGCTTTGCTTATTGGATTAATTTATGGAGTAATCTTCGGCAGCGTTGATATTTTAATTGATCGTGGATTTCTGAGGCGAAATATTTTAGGCTTCATCATTATAATTAAATCATTGATATACACATTGGTTGTAATAGGTGTTACAATTTTCATAAGATACGTTCTATGGGAAAAAGTCATAGTCCCGCATTACTTTAAAAATATAGGTCCAATGGTAAATGAACAGACCTGGGAATATGTTTTTTATGTTATTTTGATTTACACCCTTGCAATGTCGATAACCATTAGTTTCATAAACCAGATGAATAAAAAATTTGGTCCCGGAATTTTGATACCAATGCTGTTTGGAAAATACCGAAATCCCAAAGAGGAAGAGCGTGTTTTTATGTTTATGGATCTGAAATCATCCACAACACATGCCGAAATGTTGGGTCATTTAAAGTATAGCTCTCTTATTCGGGACAGCTTTATGGATATTAATCAAGTGTTGGTAAAACATAATGCAGAAGTCTACCAATATGTGGGTGATGAAATTGTAATAAGCTGGCCGATTACCAGAAAACAAAACAATCTACACTGCGTTGATTTTTTCTTTGCCTGTCAGGATCAGTTTGATAAAAGGCATAAATATTATAAAGATCATTACGGGTTTGTTCCCCGGTTCAAAGCAGGATTACATCTTGGAAAAGTTACCACGGTAGAGGTCGGGGAGATTAAGCGTGATATCGCTTATCATGGTGATACACTAAATACAGCATCAAGAATTCAATATCTATGCAACCAGTATGATAAAATATTTCTCACTTCTGGTGTTGTAGGGGAATTCTCAGATATTAATAGAGACTACTCAGTTGAGCTGATAGGTAATATAAATTTAAAGGGTAAAAGGGAATCAATAGACATTTATAGTATAGAACGTAAATTTATATAAAGATTTGCATTTATTTATATGGAAATAAAATTAGTGAGGACTATTTTGTGAGTCAGATCACCAGAATTGTTAATTAATTTGTAAATGAACGATCATTCACTTTAATTAAAATACTAAATAATATTACATTTTTATAAAGAAATTGAAGGTTTATAACTGAATGCGAGTAGTTATTTTCGGCTCGACCGGAATGGTTGGAGAAGGCGTCCTCCACGAGTGTTTGAAACATTCATCGGTAGAATCAATACTGGTTATTAACCGCAGGGAATGCGGTTATAAACATGAAAAGTTAAAGGAAATCATTCTTAAAGATTTTTCAGACTTTTCTCCTGTTGCAGATGAACTTTCCGGATACGATGCCTGTTACTTTTGTATGGGAATATCTTCGGCAGGGAAAAAAGAAAACGAATACAGAAAAATTACGTATGATATTACTATGAATGCTGCTGAAGTTTTAATAATGCAAAACAAACAGATGATATTCTGTTATGTTTCGGGTGCAGGAACGGACAGTACAGAAAAAGGAAGATTTATGTGGGCACGCGTAAAGGGTAAAACAGAAAACGATTTATTAAAACTTCCATTTAAGGCGGCATACATGTTCAGACCCGGGTACATTCAACCGATTAAAGGAATGAAAAACACTTATAAAATGTATAAGATACTCTATCCATTCTACCCGGTGTTTAATTTACTATTTTCTAAATATGTATGCACGCTGGAGCAGCTTGGAAAATCGATGATAAATGTAACCTTGAATAATCCGGATATAAAAATATTAGAATGTGAAGATATAGTTAGATTTTCCGAGGTTTAGGTAGATTGTGAAAAACCTGATAGCATTTGTACCGATAATTACGTGTCAAAGCAAAACCAGACGAATTAAAAATTCAGCCTTCTTTTTAACTTGATTATTATTATTAAGAATGGTTAAAATCATTACCAACTGATTTTAAACTTTTTCAGACGCTTAATGTTATTTATGAAAGGAAATGAGATGAATCGGATAACAAGTATATTTTTTGCAATTATGTTTCTCTCTGTTGCTTGTGCAAAAACCGGGTCGGGAGAGAATTCTAAACAAATAGATATGGAAATGAAGAAAGCATCCTTCAGCGGAACGACTGAAGTTGCAACGCTTGCAGGCGGATGCTTTTGGTGTGTTGAGGCCCCATTTGAAAAAGTTGAGGGTGTTGTTGAAGTTATTTCCGGTTATGCCGGCGGTACTAAAGAAAATCCTACATATAAAGAAGTGTCAAGCGGAAAAACTACTTACCGCGAAGCTGTTCAGGTGCATTTTGATCCTGCAATTATTAGTTATGCTGAAATACTTGACATCTACTGGAAACAATTCGACCCAACCGATGCCGGTGGTTCATTTCCGGACAGGGGATTTCAATATACTTCGGCTGTATTCTATCATAACGATTTACAAAAAGAAGTAGCCGAACATTCAAAACAACAATTAGAAATGTCCGGTATATTTGACGAGCCGATTGTAACAAAGATTATTGAGTTTACCACTTTTTATCCGGCAGAAGATTATCACCAGGATTTTTATAAAAAGAATCCGCAAAGATACTATAGTTACCGGAACGGTTCCGGAAGAGATGAATTCATTAAGAGCATATGGAGTGATGAAATGAATTATAAAAAGGCAGACAAAGAAAAAATAAAACAGAAGTTAACAGATTTACAGTATAAGGTAACACAGGAAAATGCAACCGAAAGAGCATTTAATAATGAATACTGGGACAACCATAAACAGGGAATTTATGTTGATATCGTTTCAGGCGAACCCCTGTTCAGTTCTACAGATAAATTTGAATCCGGCACCGGCTGGCCAAGTTTTACAAAACCGATCGATCCAAAATATATACATAAGATTGAAGATAATTCATATGGTATGAAAAGGATTGAAGTAAAAAGTAAAATCGGCGATTCACATCTGGGCCATGTTTTTGATGACGGCCCCGAACCAACAGGATTAAGATATTGCATGAACTCTGCTGCAATGAGATTCATTCCCAAAGAAGATATGGAGAAAGAGGGTTATGGAGAGTATCTCTGGTTGCTCAAGTAATGTAATTTAAGTGTGCAGTAAAAACACCCAAACTAAATCATTTTCAAAAGAGTGCCGTGTCTCTCAAATAGATTTGGTTACTAATTAATGCAATTTACAGCTAAGCGCCTTTAACGGATTTTACGAAATCCGTCATCATAATTAAAAGAGCGAAACAACCGAGAATAGCAGGAATAATATATATCCCCTCGTATGCGACCCCATTAAACCAGGCTCCGAACACGGGTGTTCCCAGCCATGCGCCAATCCATCCAAAGAGTACTTTCGAAATAAATGAATTCATACCCTCCCTTACATAATATTTGAACCCGAAATGTAGAATCGCTGAAACCACAACACTGATTACTAATAGTATAATAAAGCTGACAAAACTCATTATGTTTACCTCCTCGTTTTATTAAAAACGCAAATAAACACAGCACTCTCACTAATGAAAAATAAAAATATAAATCGGGATTTTAAATCAGAAATGGAATTTAATGTTTAGAATACGATCTGAAAACATACATAATGGATAACACTGGCTTACATTTCACAAGATTACCCTTGGCTTAACCGCATAAGTATTTGTTTAATATAGTGCTTCTCATACTATTTCCTGTTACTAAATTCAAGGAGTTCAACAGGTGCATCGTTGTCCAATATCATTGCAACTTTTATTCCTTCAGATATTGTGTGAGCACCTGTCAGGATATTCTTACCTTCCAGCGATTTTTCAAGATCATCAACTTCAAATGCAATGTGCGGAACATTTTTAACAATTTCAGATATTGGACTATCTTTTTCAAATCGCATCCATTCAATTCCATAAGGACTTGTATCAAACCCGGTAACAAACATTTTCAATCCTTTAATATATTTTTCATTCGGCATTTGCCTTGTGGTAGGAATTCCAATATGATGAAACCGCCATCCCCATCTGTCAATAGCTGCCGGTGGATCGAAATCTTTTCGATAATTATTATTACTTTTTTTCATAACAATGTGCTTGCCTAATAAGTTTAATGAATAATTTATTGCATAGAGGGAAGATTTCCTTAATCTTTGAAGAACCTTCTTTCATTTACAAAACTCTGTTAGATTGATTATCGGGTTTTATATTTTATCCACCAAAAACATTTTCGGAATATAATCTCAATATCTGAAGCGTAATCTCGAAACAGTTCAGTAAGTTCTTCTCCGGAATAATAGTTTTTAATTATCTCATAAGTTGATCCATCTGATAATGTTCTTACTTTATAAGTGTTTTCATCTCCCTCTTTTTGTATGAGATCACCACCGAT
>JASFSF010000160.1:0-6091 GCA_050114555.1 Ignavibacteria bacterium | reverse complement strand
CGGAATTAGAGGAATTGTCGGCGATGGACTTGATCCAAAAACCATAGTAAAATATATTAGTGCGTATGCTGATTTCATCGGAAGCGGAAAAATTGTAATAGGTCGTGATGCGAGAATTACTGGCAGTATGGTAGAAAATCTTGTTACAGGAACACTACAAGCAAAAGGTATTGATGTAGTTAACATTGGTATTTGTCCTACCCCAACAGTTCAATTTAACGTAAATGAATTAAATGCTAATGGCGGAATTGCGATCTCGGCAAGTCATAATCCCAATGAATGGAATGCGCTTAAATTGTTGAACGCAACAGGTCAGTTTATGACATCAACTGAGAATAGAAAGATGCTTGAATTACTTGATACATCCGAAAATCACTATGTGAGCTGGGATCAAACAGGTAAGACCATCGATCACACTAAAGGATTACAAAACCATGTTAATGCAATCCTAAATCTGAAATATATTGATGTTAAATCTATTAAAAGCAGAAAATTTAAAGTTCTTGCAGATTGTGTAAACGGTGCCGGTGCTTTTGTGCTTCCGGATTTCTTACGAAAGTTTGGCTGTGAAGTAATTGAAAAGAATTGTAACAAAACCGGAATATTCCCCCGACTCCCTGAACCGATACCTGAAAATCTAACGAATACATTTCTAGCTGTTAAAGATTCGAATGCCGATATCGGAATTGTAGTTGATCCTGATGTTGACCGTCTGGTGCTGGTTACTAATAAAGGCAATCCATTTGGAGAAGAAAATACGATTACGCAGGCAGTTAAATTTATACTTTCTAAAGAAAAGGGAAATGTTGTCGTTAATCTATCAACATCAAGATCAGTCGAAGATGTAGCTAATCAATTCGGGTGTGAAGTTTTCAGATCTCCCGTTGGTGAAGCAAATGTAGTAGATAAAATGAAAGAAGTGGGGGCAGTTATTGGAGGTGAAGGAAGTGGCGGTGTAATTTATCCACCATTACATTACGGCAGAGATGCACTTGTTGGTATTGCGATAACCTTACAACATTTGCATGAATTTGGTGGTACTATGGAAGAAATGAAACAATCCCTCCCAAATTATTTCATTTGTAAAAAGAAGATTGACGTTTCAAGTCATGAACCAGATAAAGTATTATCTAAGCTTGCTGAAAAATATCGGAATGAAAAGATAAATACCGATGATGGATTAAGAATAGATTTCGACGATTTCTGGGTTCATTTGAGAAAATCAAATACAGAACCTATAATCAGAATTATTTCAGAAGCTAAAAGTGCTGAGGCTGCTGAATCATATGCAGATAAATTTATCTCCGAGTTTAAGAAATAACCTAATAGAGTTTTATCCTCTTTTGAATATAACTCATCAGTGATTTATCGAACGGCGTAGACGTGTCGATCAGGTTATAATCAATGTTAGAATTCAAACATTCCCTTTTGATCTTAGCTATAAATTCATTCATCGCCAGCATGTATGCTTTTTGTATTTGATATGGTTGTGTAGTTATTTTTTCTTCCGATTCCATATCTTTGAATACCGCATCCTTTCCGAAAGCAAAACTTATTTCAATAGGATCCATAATTTGAAAAACGATAATTTCATTTTTTTGATGACGAAAATGTTTTAATGCAGAAATTATCGAATGCACATCATCAAAGAAGTCGGAAATAATAATTACAAGCCCCCTTCTCTTAATTTTTTCCGCAACAGAATTCAGACATTCTGCAGTGTTTGTAGTATTTGATTCTCTAATAGAAGTAAGACTTTGCAGAATTTGTTGTAAGTACTGTCTTGTAGCTTTTGGTGGCAAGTATTTTATTATTTTATCTGAATACAACGTGAGCCCGAATGCATCTTGTTGTTTCATCATCAAATAACTAAGGGCTGCAGAAAGTGTAATTGCATAATCTAGTTTGGATACATTTTCACCGGATTTAAATTGCATTGATTTGCTGGTATCAAGGAGGATATAACTTTTTAAATTAGTTTCTTCTTCGTATTGTTTGATATAATATTTTTCGGTTTTTCCATATACTTTCCAGTCAATATCTTTCAGACCGTCCCCCTGCATATATGGACGGTGTTGGGTAAACTCAACACTGAATCCATGGTACGGACTTTTGTGCAAGCCAACCATAAATCCCTCAACTACGAGCCTTGCCCGCAATTCAAGGGAGTTAATTTTTGAAATGATCGAAGGGTTTAAAACATTTTTATAGTCTAAACCGGATTTAAACACTACGGTTTCACGCTTAAATTCTTCTTCAGAATTTCTTCCGGAGTAAGTCCCATATTTGCCAACTCCTCTTTCGCCGATACCGCTAACTCGTGATCGGGATACAACTCAAGAAATTTGTTGTAAGTTTTTGTGGCTTCTTCATAATCATTTAGCTCATTCGCTTGAAGGAACCCGGTCATGAATAATCCCATAGGTGCTATTTCACTATCAGGATATCTTTCGAATATGCTATAAAACAATCTTACTGCTTTCTCTAACGAATTCGTAGCAGTAATGTTTGTAACAAGCTTATTTTGATAAATGGATGCCAATCTGGCAGTTGCATCCGGGGCTAGTTTATCATCAGGATACTCAATGATTAATTCTTCATAAACAAGTGCAGCTTCAGAAAATTTATTATCTGCAGTTAATGCTTCACCCTCATTAAAAAGTTCAGTCGCTGTTTTTTTCCCCCCGCAAGCTGATAAAACTAACAATAATAAAGAAAAAATAATATAAATAGGTTTCATTTGTAAGGTTAATTTGTTGAACAATTGTTGTAAAATTATGAATTGCTTATCAATTTTACAAAGCAGTTAATATTCAATTAATAAGTTAACTTATCGTTCTTAGCCATCGATTCTTTTTCTATTTTCTGCCTGTATCTTTTATATTTTTGTTTTAAAATCTTATCTGAGAGAGCCAATATTTGTAATGCCAATAACGCAGCATTTTTTGCTCCGTTGATTGAAACAGTCGCAACCGGGACACCTGGAGGCATCTGCACGATGGATAATAATGAATCCATACCTTCCAGGGATTTACCCTTAATTGGAACACCTATGATTGGTAATGAAGTATGTACGGCAGTTACACCGGGAAGATGAGCAGCCCCACCGGCAGCTGCAATTATAACTTTTAGCCCCCTTTTTTCAGCAGTTCCAGCATATTCCTTATGCTGATTTGGAGTTCGGTGAGCCGATAATATTTTAACTTCGTAAGAAACATTGAATGAATCAAATACTTCGAATGCTTTTTCCATAACTCCAAGATCAGAATCACTGCCCATTATAATACCAACAACCGGTTTCTTTTGCATTAAAATTTCCTGAATGTTTAAAAATATTCTAAATTATTTTTGAGTTTTAAAAATAAGGAAATACATACTCATTTTATATTCTTTATAATTTTTGGTAGTGGTACATTTTAGAATTTTAACCGAACTCATTCATCAGTCTCGCATATATTTCCTTCTCTGTAAAATCTATTAACTCCCCATATCTTTTAGCGTGTGGCTCTTTAAATTCAATAAAATCTTCTTCCGTTGCATTCGGGTGCTCTATTTTTGTTGTGGTTAGTTGCAAGATTCTGCACCAATAACTTTATCAAAATAGCATTGATCTTTTCGCTTGAAAATTCGAGAGTAATTTCTTCTTTTCCCATTTTCACTCCAATTTTTAATTATAAGAATTGGTAATTAGACAATTCGATCTTAAGATTTAAATAATTCTGAGTGCGATCCAACCCTAATTAATTTTAGCTCGTCGCCTTTAATTTGATAAATCAATACCCAATCCGGCTCAATATGACAATCTCTAAAATCTTTTAAATCCCCCGAAAGGGGGTGATCTTGGTATTTTGTTTCGAGTGGTTCTTGATTGGAAAGTTTGGCAATAACTTCTTTTAAATGCTCAACATTTTTGTTTTGTTTCGTGGCTTTTTTAAAGTCTTTTTTGAACTGAGAAGTTCTTTTAAGCCCCAACATTTAGCCCCCTGCACTATTCTTGCAAATCTTTAAACAATTCGTCAACAGAATCAAATGATTTAGATGTTTTATCAGATTCAATTTCTTTAACTGCCTTCAATGTAGTTTTATTAGGTATTTCTAAATTAAATGGAATACCGTTATTTAAAACTATCTGTCTATAATATAAATTTATAGCGTCCGAATGGTTCAATCCAAGTTCGGACAAAATTATTCCAACCCTTTCTTTGAGGTCGCTACTCATTCTTGACTGAATATATGACCCCTTAATCGTATTGTGATTCATATTGTGCCTGTGCTTTTATTTACGTGGTAATATATTACAATGTCATTACATTGTCAAGACACATTTTATGCCACTTTTAAGTACCTCTCACCCAATAAATCACCCCAATTCCACAATCTATTTGTTACTCTTGCTTCCATTGCGGGTGTAACTCTAAGCGTTTGGTGTATTCTCATAAAGTTATAATGATAAAAATGAATAGCCACGGCGTACTTAAGGTTCTCTAATTTCTTGCTAAAAGCATTAGTTAATCTGGTAAATCTCCGCATATTCATTCTCATTGTTAAATTCTGTCTTTCAACGTGAGAGGTACTAATTTTATTCTTTTGGGGATAGCCCCTCAGAACTCGTAATGTAACTCCGGTGATTTTCGCAGGGCTGTATCTTTTTTCGGTTATGAATTCCTCAGTATAATGCTTGTGTACTGTTCCGTAGTCTATATCAATACCAAATACATTTGGCACAGCTTCACGATATTGAGTAAACTGATCTGTGGACAACTGGAAATTTTGAGGAATCCTATATCTTAAATCTCTAATAAAGCTATGAGTATTTCCCCTTATTCTTTTACCCACTAAATGAGAAATAATAAGTTTGCTATCACTATCCATTGCAACAAAAGTATATTGATCTCCGTATTCACCAATCCTTTTTTCTAAGTCTGAACAGTTTTTCTGTTTTTTATAAACATAGCACCAAATCTCATCGCATTGTACGAATTTACATTTAAGATTTACTATTTCTCTGTCTAATACCTCAGAAGCTAATTCTCCGGCTTCTTTTAATATCCTAAGAATTGTTGTTTTATGTACGCCTAACATTCTGGTTATGCTTCTAAGTGAATTCCCCTCAACAAGAGCATTAAGAACTTGAATTTTCTTTTCTATTGGTAAGTGATTCATTACAGTCTCCGGTTTTTACATTGATATTGAGCCTGTAATGAGTTATATTTGTAAAGGTTGATAGTCTGTCTCACCACAGGCTATTAATTAGGGTTCTTAGATGTTGATACCATCTTTGAACCCGCTAAATAGCGGGTGTTATATCAGTAGTTTAAGTATCTTACGCATACACCCTTCCTTTCTCACAAGTGTTACCGCACTTGGATAAGAGTTCTCGATTTGGGCAGTTAATCTGCCCTTTTTATTTAATATCAAAAACACCCCTTGCAACCTTCTTTAATCTTGCACCTTTTTTCTTAACTTCCTGTGAAAGGATTGCCGCTAAAGTTGCCGGTTTGTTTTTAGTGTCTCCTAAACTCACTCCTTTTTCTTCAAGATAATCCAAAATTTCCTTACTGCTAACTTGTCTGCTCTTATTGTGAATTAATTCAATAATAGAGTCAACAACCCTTCCTGCAACAGAAAAAGAAGTTGGAGTAGATTTAAATTGATTCTTAGAAGAATTATCCTCAATTGGTTGGCCTTCATATATTGCTATAAGTGCTAAAAGGTGTTCCCGTTCTTTCTCTAATGCTTCAAGTCTCAATTTCAAATCATTTATTGAAATATTACTCATTTTTAAACTTTCTAATATTTATTAAAAGGATTACAAGCAATATAATAAATTACAAGAGTTTTGTCAAGCATAAAATACAATCTTGTAAAAAATTATTTTTTTATGAGGTTGCTATAATATTGACAAGGGTTGGATTTTTTACTTTATTAGTAATGTGGAAAATCAAGCAAAAAACGAAGATTCTCTTGTAAATCGGTTAACTTTACAGATAAAAGTCCGATTAGAAGAAATAGAGCAAGAAAAAGAGCATATAAATAAGCTTTTAAAGATTTATAAATCCCACATTCCCCATAATTTTAAAATATTATTTTT
>JASFSF010000159.1:0-6099 GCA_050114555.1 Ignavibacteria bacterium | reverse complement strand
GAGAAAATAAAATTAAACGACACACTTGTGCTCACCGGAACACATCAATCTGTAGATAAAGCAATAGTGAAACTTAACTCATAAACACACCTAACTCCCCCTCCCTGCTTCTTCATTCTTGAGAATAACCTATCAAAAAACTATTTTTAATTGAGAATATGAAATCCGCTTAATTTCTCTTTATGTTGAGGAGGAATTATCTGGATATGGTGAAATTAAATCCGTGCAATTTGAGTAATGGTTATTTGCTCATTAAAATTACCAGACAATAAGGACTCTACATGAAAAATATAAAATTAATTCTCCCGATAATGATTATGCTTGCAAATTGCCAGGCACAAGAATATGAATTAATCGGAACATGCGAGGGATGTGAAGCAATTTTTGAATATGGCGATAGAGAATTATCTGCCATCGATACTTTAGTAGACTTCCCGAATTCCGGTCCTAAACTTAAAATTTCCGGGACTGTATATGAAAGTGATGAAAAAACACCAGCTGAAAATGTTATACTTTATATCTATCATACAAATCAGGAAGGTATTTATCCAACAAAAGGTGATGAAAAAGGCTGGGCAAAAAGGCATGGATATATAAGAGGTTGGATTAAAACTGATAAAAATGGCAAATATACTTTTTATACACTCAAACCGGGAACTTATCCATCAAGAAATCAACCTGCTCATATTCATATAACGTTATTAGAACCAAACGGAAAGTATTACTGGATAAATAGTTATTATTTTGAAGATGATCCCTTATTAACCGATGAAGATAAAAATAATTCATTAATAAGAGGCGGTGCTGCCAATATACTCAATCTTAAAAAAGAAAATCACCTATTAATTGGAAACCGTGATATCATTTTAGGAAAAAATGTACCAGGTTATAGATAAGTGTATTCAGCAGGTTACTTGCAATACTTCAAAATGACATTAATAATTTCACCCTGTGTAAATTTTTTTAAGAATAAAGGAGGTTTGTAATGGAAATATGGATCTCAAAATTCCTGGGTCCGGTTATTTTTGCTTTGGCAATCCCGATGATATTCGCTCCTAATAGCCTTAATGAAGTTACCAAACGTTTCCTTGAGGATAAACCATTAATTTTAATTTCCGGTATTCTGGCAATGACAGCAGGATTATCCATTATCAATTCGTACAATGTGTGGAGAATGGATTGGACATTAATCATAACTCTCTTCGGTTGGGCTCTTATCATAGGTGGAGCTTCAAGAATAATCACTCCACATTTTGTAAGCAGAGTGGGCAGTAAAATGATGGACCAACCTAAATTCACTGTAATTATTGGTATTTTCTGGTTAGTGATCGGAGGCTTCTTAATATTTAAGGGTTATGTATAACAAAATTTTATTATCTAACTGGATGTTTAACCGTCATTCATGTTGTAGACTTCCAGTTAACCGTATCGCCGATAGTTATTACAAGTAAACTTTGATATGCAAAAGAAAGTTTTAATTCTTGGAGGATATGGCAACACCGGGTATCTAATTGCCAGATTGCTATTACAGGAAAGTGATGTTCAGCTTGTTATAGCAGGAAGAGATTTAAACCGGGCACAAGGGACATCACATAAATTAAACAATGAGTTTAATACGGATCGCGTCTCAGGTAAACAAGTCGATGCTGCTGATATGAATAAACTGAGAGAAGCATTCGAAAATGTTGACCTGGTTGTTGTTGCATCAAGCACAATTGATTACGTACATAATGTTTGTAATTCCGCCCTGGAAGCAGGCATTGACTACCTGGATGTTCAGCTTTCTTCCCCGGTAAAATTAGCTGTGCTTAATTCTCTGCGTGAGAAAATTAAAAATGATGGCAGATGTTTTATAACAGATGGCGGTTTCCATCCAGGTGTTCCTGCAGCATTAGTACGGTACGCAGCAATTAAATTCGATATACTTGAATCAGCAAATATTAGTTCTATCATTAAACTGAATTGGAAAGAATTACAATTTTCAGAATCTACTAGTTCTGAATTTATCGACGAACTTAAGAATTTCAATCCGCTGGTACTAAAGGATAAGCAATGGATAAAGATGAGTATGAGAAAACTTCCGAAGTTCAACTTTGGTGAACTCTTCGGAGCAAGATACTGCACGCCTATGTTCCTGGAGGAACTCCGTTCATTGCCTGATGAAATTCCATCACTTAATGAGACCGGATTTTACATTGCCGGATTCAACTGGATGACTGATTATATTATTATGCCTGTAGCATTTGCTGGTTTTAAAATATTCGGTGAAAAGGTAAAAAGACCAATGGGAGAACTCTTTAGCTGGAGTTTAAAGAATTTTAGTAAGCCACCTTTTGGTGTTATCTTACAATTAGAAGCAAAGGGATTAAAAGACAAGCAATATAGTTCCTTACATATGAGACTTGCCCACGATGATGCTTATGTTTTAACTGCTGTTCCTGTTGTTGCCTGTCTTCTGCAATATCTTAACGGAGACATTCGGAAACCCGGATTGTGGTTTCAGGCTAACCTGGTCGGACCGATACAATTTATTCAGAATATGGAAAGACTTGGAGTAAGAATTACAATTGAATAAATAGACTTTGATAATTTTTCTTATTTTGGACTTGTATAGCTAATATACATTTTGGTAATAGAGGAAATATCATGTTACAGATAAAATTAACCGCAATTATATTTCTAATGATATTAATTGCCGGATGCGACAATTCTACCAGACAGGATGAAACAAAGAAACCTGAAAAAGAGGAGACAACGATGAACGATACAAGACCAGAAGTAACAGGAATTGGCGGAATATTCTTCCGTTCAAAAAATCCAAAAGAATTAAATAAATGGTATGGTAAAAATTTAGGGCTGGTAATAGATGAACATGGTTCGCCTTTCGAGTTCAGAAACGCAAACAGACCTGATGAAATTAATTATCTGAGGTGGAGTTCGTTTGATGAAGAAACAGATTACTTCAATCCATCAGAGAAAGAGTTTATGATTAATTACAGGGTGCAGAATATTGAGGGGCTGATTAAACGACTAAAGGAAAATGATGTGACCATTGTGGATGAAATCGAAGAATATGAATTTGGAAAATTTGTTCACATTATGGATCCGGAAGGCAACAAAATTGAACTTTGGGAACATGTCGACAGTTTCTTCACCCAATTGGTGGAGCAACAACCAAATAGTTGAGACGTAAGAATTAATTTTGATAGTTGTTATAATAAATAATCGTTATGATGCTTAGGTGAAGAATGTCACAGTTTGAAGTTATCGCTCTTACACTTTCATTTGTGCTTGGACTGAGTATGAGCCATATGCTCTGGTCTGCTGCAGCTGCAGTACGGGCCAGGAAACACCTCCAACTTCACTGGCTCCCATTCCTTTGGGCAGGATGCATTTTTTTTGTACATATTCAATACTGGTTCGCTGCGCTGGCCATTGACAGAGTGATTATTGAGTGGACATGGTCATGGTACCTGCACATGCTATTTCTCGGTATTCTTCTATTCGCCAGTGGCGCGCTGGTTCTTCCTTCGGAATCACAACAGCGTTCCGGTAAGTTACTGGATGATTTCAAGGAGCATGGACGCCTTGGACTAATCCCTCTCGCAGCTTATCATCTGTTCTGGATTCCAACTGCCTATCGTATGGATCAAGCGCTGTTCGACGCCGGGAACTATGCAAATCTCGTACTGGCTGTATTTGTTATTATCGGACTCATCAGCAAACGACAGATTATGCAATGGGCTTCTGTATTTGGATTTGCTCTTGTTGTTATATGGGCAAGTGTGTTTCTCTGGACTGGCGGTTCACTATAACTTTCATAGTTTAAAACAAAAAACCCTCCTTGAAGGAGGATTTTTTATTTCTCAAAATTTTAAGAGTTATGCAGACAATACATTTACATATTTTCTGTTATCACGTTTTGTAACAAACTTTACATAACCGTCGGCAATGGCAAACAACGTATCATCACCACCTCTTCTTACATTAACTCCCGGGTGAAATTTTGTTCCTCTCTGACGAACAATAATATTACCGGCCACTACCTTTTCACCACCATATTTTTTCACACCAAGATATTGCGGGTTACTGTCCCGTCCGTTCCTTGATGATCCCTGTCCTTTTTTATGAGCCATTATTTACTCTCCTTCTATACGATCTTAGTAACTTCAATTTTTGTTAATTGCTGCCGGTGACCGTTGAATTTTCTATAGCTTTTTCTTCTTTTCTTTTTGAAGACGATAATTTTATCATCTTTTATGTGTTCAATAACTTTTGCCTGGACTTTAGCACCTTTAACTGCCGGACTGCCGATTTTAACTTTTTTATCATCGCCTACTAACAACACATCATCAAATGTAATCTCCGATTCAGGATCGTCAGACAATTTCGGAACATAATATGATTTATTTTCAGAGACTTTAAACTGTTGTCCCGCAATATTTACAACCGCGTACATTAACACCTCTTCGTATAAAATTTAGCTTACAAATGTAGTAAAACACAATAATTATGTCAATTAGAAGTGAGGGATTAACGATAGGAAATTCCTAGTTAATAGAGCGGGATTTCAGTTTCTCTAGCTCGAAGTAAAATTCCGTGCCCTCATTCAACTTGCTGTTTACGCCAATTGTGGAATTGTGAGCTTCGAGGATGTGCTTTACAATTGCCAGTCCCAGCCCGGTTCCGCCTACCGAGCGTGATCGTGCTTTATCAACCCTATAAAATCGTTCAAAGATCCTCTTAAGATATCTTTCGTCTATTCCAATGCCGGTATCTTTAATGCTAAATTTGACAGCTTTTTTCTTCTCTTTTATAAATATTTCTATACTCCCTTTCTCGGTATATTTTATGGCATTCTGTATAATGTTTACAAAGACCTGTTTTAGTTTTTCTCTGTCTCCGAAAATTTCCAGATCTGGATCGCCCGGGTGAAAAATTAATTCCAATCCGCTATCATTTGCTAACGGAGATAATTCCTGGACAATATTATCCAAATAATCATTTACTTTGAAATACCGGTAGCTCATTCTCAATTCACCGGACTCAATCATTGAAAGATCAATAAGATCATTTAATAAGTTACTTAATGCAATTGTATGCTGGTTGGCTTTTTGTAGAAATTGTTTATTAACAGCCGGATCATCAATAGCACCATCCATTAAAGTCTCGATAAAACCCTGTATTGCAAAAATGGGTGTTCTTAATTCGTGAGAAACATTAGCGATGAACTGGGAACGCATTTCCTCCAGGCGTTCGAGATGTGTAATATCGTTCCTCATCCTCTGGTACATTTTCTTAATTTCTTTTTCCAGTGATTTCAAATTCCGGTTAAGTTTTATTTCGTCTGTATATAAAAACTGATTAGATCTTATATTACTCATAATCGATTCAATCTCAGCGAGTTCTTTGTTTCTTTTTCTTCCAACTTGATAAATGATATACATGTATACAACTATAAGTATAACGTACAAACCGAGAGCTGATAAAATATTCTCAGCAAACAGGAAGAATAAAAGAGCCAGTAGAGCAATGAACAGTATATATTCTTTTAAATAAACTGATGAGAATGTTAGATTTGTTTTTAACTCATTCCACACTTTTAAATTTATATCCTACTCCTTTAATAGTTTCGAGCATTGAAGCATATTTCCCCAGCTTTTCTCTTATTTTACGGATGTGCACATCAACAGTTCGATCTACAACAAAAACTCCATCACCCCAGACTTCCCTAAGTAGTTCATCCCGGCTAAATACCCTGCCCGGATTTTGAGCAAGAAAAAACAATAAAGAAAACTCTTTGCGTGGGAAAATTATATCATTGTTTTCGATACTAACAAGATATTTCTTTTTATCAATGACAATATTTCCAATCTCAAGTTTCATGTTGCTGCTATCAACATAATCCTTAACGCGTTTCCTGAGATTAGATCTTACCCGTGCAAGTAATTTCTTAGGCGATATCGGTTTCTGAATAAAATCACTGGCACCAAGCTCCAATCCTTTAATTTCATCTGTTTCACCTGATTTAGCCGTTAGAAAAATGATCGGCACATCTACAAAATCTTTATTCTCTCTTATTTTTTTATATACCTCATA
>JASFSF010000158.1:0-6111 GCA_050114555.1 Ignavibacteria bacterium | reverse complement strand
CTGCATTTGCATAAACTCTACCGCCAAGCAATGTATTTCCTTCTATCCTGCCAATAAAACCGAGTCCCATTGTTGTATAATCAGAACTGCTTAACGCAGGAAGTGATTCGCCAGCGTTTACAAATCTTAGCCCTGCGCCACCACCAAATTTGAAATTATATCCCTGACCGGAAAGAACATAATAAGCAAGCAGAGAAGGCATAATGTTATTAAACGATAATTCGTATTGCCCATTAACTCCATTATTTGTGTATGAATATATCTGGTAAGCAATTTCAACTGTGACTATAAAATTTGGACCAAAAAATATCCCGCCCTCTCCGGCAAACATTATCGATGAGACAAAACTTGCAACCTGATTATCGGAATTATCAAAACCGCCTTGATTTATATAATCCTGCATCGAGGGACTGCTTAAAAAATAAATCCCCATTCCACCTTTCAGCTCACCCTGAGCGAAAGTTAATGAGCTATAAAAAAATAAAAATGCTGCGAGCAAAATACTTTTCATAAATTATCCGGGTCAGATTTAACTACCTTTATAAGGCTTTCGTGCTGTTTATTTAAAACAAAATATACTATTAAAGCAGTGATAATAAATATTATATATGATATAATATGAGTTAGAAATGCATACGCTACACTTATTACTTCACCAAAACCGAACAGCAACACCAATGTAGATTTAGAGAGTGTATGATATGAGCCTGTTGCTCCGGGCGTGGGTATTATAACACCGATAGCAGCAATGCTCATTAATACCCATCCCATTTCAAAAGTTACAGTGCTTACTTCATTCATATATAGCATAAAAAATCCGATGTACGAAGTAAAAGCGTAAACTATTAAAATGCAAAGAGTTAGCAGTATAGTGAGTATATAATTCCTGGTTCCTTTTAAACTTGAAAACCCTTCAGTCAACATCTCAAAAATATGTGCAACACTTTCACCCAGCTTGCCGGATATTTTACTAAACAATCGAATTATAAATCCGTAAAATTTATCCCTGTATGTAACTGTAAAATAAATCATTAATAGGATTACAAGCATCATTCCGCCGGCTATATACAAAGTAGATTCGAGCCAGGGGAAATTTTCATAAAGACTTTCACGCCAAACATACGCAGATAAGAGAACTGCGAATCCAATCGAAATAATATCGATAACTCTTTCAACTATAACGGTTCCAAACATTGAAGAACGTGAAAGGTTTTCCCACTTACCAATTAAAATAGCCCTGGTTACCTCGCCCAGTTTTGGTGTAACACAATTAACTCCGTAACCAACCATTAGTGCACCAAACAGGTGTTTGAATGATACATCCGGCTTGATTGAATTTAGAATGACTTTCCAGCGCAATGCACGAATTATATGACCTAAAAATACAGCAACTATGAAGATGATTATCCAGAAGATTGACGCCCTGGAGACTACACTTAATACATCGCCAAAATTAACATTATAAAAAGCAACATAAAGGAATATCACTGCCAGTGTAACCGACATTCCAAAGTTTAATAAGTTTTTAAATAATCTTGAATTTTTTGCGTTATCTAAGGTCAATAATTTTACTTCCTTCAGGCGGGATAAAAGTAAATTCCGCATCCTTTAATTCGTGGTTAAGATTATAATTTGAGAACCCGATCCCTGTTTCGCCCGTGACCGAATCACTTATCACAACCCTTTCAATGAGATTATCAACATTTAACCAAAGTTTTACACTATCAAAATTGTATTTGTAAGTGTTTGGTGTTAAAATTATATGTTTCTTCTCTCCGCTGTTGTCATAGGTGATAGTACACTCCCCGGGGAAATTATATACTATTTCATTCAAAGAAAATACCCCGGGATCTGCCTCATCAAAATTACTTATTATAACTTTATTTTCTGCTTTATTATAGTTCCAGGAAGTTTCTCCATTACTCACAATAATAAATCTCTCTGAAACTATTTTAATATTATTTTCTTTCTTAAAGTAGAACATTCCCGAAAAGTTATTCCTCCCGTTGTTAGACTGATTAAATTCAACAGAGAAACCGTCAAGGCCATCAAACTTAAGCTGAAGTTTTTCAAGCAAATCAGTCTGTTCAATTTGCGGGAACAGACTTGTTGGGTTAAACAGAAACAGAACAAGAAATATGTTAAATAGTTTCTTCATCGGATAGAGTTTTATGAATATATACTACAAAGTCCTTAATAATGTTTCCAGCTGCATATCATTTTCAATCAAAACCTGCCTGGCCTTGCTGCCGTCATTCGGACCAACGATGCCCGCTTCTTCGAGCTGGTCAACTATCCTGGCAGCACGTGAATAGCCAAGTTTTAATCTTCTTTGAAGCAAAGAAACCGATCCCTGCTGGTGCCGGACTATGACCCGCGCAGCATCTTCAAACATCGGGTCAAAATCAGCACCGTGGCCACGGGATTTTGATCTCTTCTTTTCATAAACCGAAGGAAGATAATAAGGTTTTGAATATGCCTGCTGCGGATAGATGAATCCTGTAAGTCTTTCTACTTCATCCGTGGAAATAAATGCATTCTGAATACGCGACGGTTTGGGTGAACCGGTAGGTAAAAAGAGCATATCGCCGTTACCCAGCAGTTGTTCTGCACCGTTCATATCAAGTATGGTTCTCGAGTCAATTTTTGTAGCAACCTGGTAAGCAACTCGTGCACTAAAGTTGGCTTTAATAACACCGGTTATTACATTAACAGATGGTCGTTGGGTAGCCAGAATGAGATGAATACCCACTGCCCTGGCCAATTGTGCAAGTCTTGTAATTGGCTCTTCAACTTCCTTGCCTGCTGAAATCATTAAGTCTGCCAGCTCATCAACAATTACAATAAGGTACGGTATCTGGTGATGTTTTATTAATTCTGTATCGGGTGGTTTTGTTTTGGGATTGGATACTTTCTTATTGTAATCAACAATATTTCTAACACCTGCCTTTGCTAATTTATCGTATCGTTTCTCCATTTCATGTTCGATAGACTTGAGCACAATGACTGCATTTTGCGGTACCGTAATGATTTCTTCATCAAGATCGGGTGATACTGCAAGATAATGACGTCTTAGTTTGTTATAGAAAGACAGTTCAATCTTCTTCGGATCAATTAAAGCGAATTTTACTTCCGAAGGATGCTTGGTAAAAAGCAGGCTGCTGATAATCATATTAATTCCAACGCTTTTACCCGAGCCGGTTGACCCGGCAATCAGCAGATGCGGCATCTGGGAAAGATCAGCCACAACAACGTCTCCGCTTATTGTTTTGCCAAGTGCAATTGGAAGTTCAGCATCAGATTCATGAATCTTACTTAATACAGATCTGGCATTCACAAGTGAGGCTTTTGCGTTTGGTATTTCTACACCTATTGCGCCCTTACCCGGTATTGGTGCAATGATTCTTATTCCTCTGGCAGCAAGCGCTAATGCAATATCATTTTCAAGGCTAACAATTTTACTAATCTTTACCCCGGGTGCAGGAACTATTTCATACAATGTTACTACCGGACCAGGTGTGACAGATATATCTTTAATATCAATATCAAAAAGTTTTAATTTCTCTTTAAGCAGTTCTGCATTCCTTGTAAGCTCTTCCTCAGCAACTTTTATATCTTCCTGTGGTGATTCGTCAAGTAGATCCTGGCCAACCATCTGAAAATTAATTTTCTCTTCCCATGGATCGGGAAGCTCATCTTCTTTGTCCGAATCAATATCTTTTTTCTCCAATTCACCTGTTTTTTCCAGGTCAACTTTCTTTCTTTCATTTTCAAGTATCGAACTATCCGGTTGTCTTGTTGGTTTGTCATCTTTTCGGATAATGCGAATGTTGGTTTGTTCCTCTTCATCAAACATCAGGTCCTCAGCAGTAACCGTGGTCTCTTTTTCTTTTTTACTCTTTTTGCCGGGTCTAAGTTTTTTAATTTTATCTAAATTGGCCCCATCTCCATCTTTGATTCTAATGGTAGTATTATCTCTTCTGCCTATAGGTTGAAATACATCTTTTATAAATGAAAAAATCCTTTCGATTTTAATATCGAATGCAAAAATCAACATTACGATTAGAGTGGAAATTAAAAGTAAGATGCTTACTGCTCCTCCGAATAAATTGCTTAATCTGCCTCCTACATATTTTCCAACAAGTCCGTATAATTCAATGCTTAATATTCCAAAATAAATTTGGAGAACACCAAAGATAGAGGCTATAATTATTCCGCTTAACAAAGTGAAATTGGATATATGAATTAATAATCTTGAAGTTACAGGTTTTATAAACGAAGCTCCCCACACAAATAAAAGGATCGGGAAGGCGACTGAAAAATATCCGATTGTTGATTTAACAAAAAAGGTCGCAAAATTTGCCCCGATAATTCCACCCCAATTATATATTTCGCATCTATCACATGTAGAAAAGAAGCCGGTTAAATTGGCTTCGTCCCTCTTATCGAAAGAAACAATGCTTAATAAAAGAAAAACACCGAATAGTATGTAAAGAATACCAATGATTTTTCTTTTCTTTTCAGAAGAAATATTAAAATAATTTTCGGTTTCATTTTGCTTTTTAATATTTCTTCTTTGTTTAACAGCCATTTACTTCCCGTTCTTCTGGTTCAAGAACGATTAATTGTCAACTTCAGGTTCAAATGCTTTTAATACTTTTCCATCCTTCATCGGGATACAGGTGGAGTTGTTGCTTTCGCTGCAATATTTAACATCCTTCTCAAATCCATTTTCCAACAACTTTTGTCCATGCTCGGAATTTTTGAGCAAATCAAATATATCTTCTCCAAAACGGTCAAACAATACCATTGCAGCAGCGCCGGAATCGGAAAGTTCTATTTTTTTGTTTTTCTTTTTCAGTTTTTTTATCAGCTTACCGGCGCAAACAGAATCCTCCAGTGAAAAAAGATTATCATTCCCGGCACATAAAATTTCCACATCTTTATTCAAGTTTAGAAGATGTTTATAAACTGCCGAAAGGTTATTAAATGCGCAGACATATAAATCCTCTGCAAACTTTGCTTTTACAATCGCCTTCGACCCATTTGTAGAGTAAAAGACAATATATTTCCCTTCAACAACTTCCCTCGAATATTCGAAAGGTGAATTACCAATGGCAAAGCCGTCTATTTTTTTTGTGTTTCTTTCACCGCCAATTAAAGTTTTGCCCCCGAACATTCCTCCTGATACCTTAACTGCAAACTCAACCGTAGCAACAGGCACAATTTCTTTTGCACCATTTGTAAGTGCCGTAATAATTGTTGATGATGCTCTTAAAACATCAATAACCACTACTGTTTTATTCGTGAAATATAGTTCGTCGGCATTGACAGGAGAAAATAGTACATTAATTTTCATAGGCAGACAATTTATTATTTTTTAATAAAAGGGAGTTTTACAACTTCTGCCGGCACTTCCTTATTTCTAACCAATAAATTAACCTTTGTACCAACAGTTTTATAATCAATGTTTACATAGCCAAGTGCTATGGGTTTTTCTGTTATCGGACTAACCGTACCACTCGTAACAACTCCTATGTTTTTCCCATTGGCACGAATTTCATAGCCCTGACGTGGGAATGTTCTTTCAGATGCAACCATAGCAACTAATCTTCTTTTAATTCCTTCTTCTTTAATTTTTTTTATTGCTTTAAGTCCGATAAAATTTTCTTTTTTAACTTTTGTTATCCAACCCAATCCGGCCTCAATTGGATTGGTCCTTTTATCAATATCATTTCCATAGAGACAGTAACCCATCTCTAATCTTAACGAATCCCGCGATGCAAGTCCGGCAGGTTTTATATCAAACTCCTTACCGGCATCCATAACAGCGTTCCACACTTTTTCTGCTACTTCTTCATCACCGGTAAAATATAATTCATAACCAATTTCACCCGTATATCCTGTTCGTGAAATGACCATATCAACACCAGCTAGCTTATCCTTTTTAAAGGTATAATATTCGAGATTAAGATCATCTTTAACTAATTTCTGAACAACTTTTTCGGAGTTTGGTCCCTGAATTGCAAGCAATGAATAATCGTCACTTCGGTTTGTAACATTAACACCAAAGCTGTTATTCTGGACAATCCAGTTAAAATCTTTTTCGAT
>JASFSF010000157.1:0-6130 GCA_050114555.1 Ignavibacteria bacterium | reverse complement strand
ACTGTATGAATGTTCCAGGGCTCCTGCCCCAGTAAATCCATTTCTTTGTTGTGTCTCATCATCAATAAGACAGAACAAGAACTTATAATGTGTTACGGGCGAATAGCCGATAAATTCTCCTGCAGATTGAAGAACATCATCCGCAGTTATCATAATTTTTTCGGCATCTATCGATGTGTCTGCAGAGTAAACAAAGACCTCTACATCTATATCGTTAACTTTAGTTTTAGCAGAACTTAGATTACCCAATAAAATAGGGGAATCTGCAAGATGATCATAAGTATCGGCCATGTAATATCCATCATCGTTTACATTTAATGCAGTACCAATTGTCCAATCTGATTTATAATCAATCTTAAGTTTTACAGGCATCGATTGCAAATTTTCAAAATAACCAAGAACTCCAAATGTATTCATCAGTATAAAGTCTTCTTCAATCCCTGTCCCACACATAGGATAAATTGAGTGCTCGTCTATTTCAGCATCAAAAGAATCTTCTATCTTATACTCAATCCTCCGGAGGTTTTCAATATCCTCAATTTCCCATTTGTTCGTTGAAATCCTCTCCACTGCTAATTGTTCTTCATCCTTTGAATAAGCAGAAAAGGATTTTACAAATCTTCCGAAATCAAGTATAGTATAAGTTCCCGGAACAGTTGCCGGTAAATTGTAAATGTTGTTTTCGCTTGTAAGATCGGCTACAGATACTGTTACGTGAAAGAGATCGTCCATATGATTTTCTACATTTACTGTATAGGTAATTTGCAGTTCATTTGTGTTCTGGGAATGAGAAGAAGTAACAAATCCGGTAAGAATAATCAGATTAATAAAAATTAACAATTTTTTCATAGTGAATATCCTTCTGATACTATTTTATGATCTATTGTTAGATCAGCGTAGATTTATTTTTAAAATCTTCAGCTAAACCCAATTAATAATAGTTTAATTCTAATGGTATCAAAACAATATTAGGATGATAGGAGAACTGATTGGATCAGCAAACTTAATTACATCTAAACGGTGGAATAATTAGCAACACTTCAATAAAGATTTTATTCCATATATATACAATAAAGAATAACTTCCGCTTTTATTAACTATAGATTATTTATCAAGCATCGGCCGTTTCTTATGATAATCTGTTGCATCCTGGAAAGCTTTTGCCACCGAAATGATTTTACCTTCCTCAAAGAGATTTCCGACAATTGTTATACTTGTAGGAGTTCCGTCATCGGAAAAGCCATTAGGCAGCACAACACAGGGATGACCGGTTAAATTTGTTAACAATAAATTATCCCCTTCCCAGGAAGGTGCGATAAAAAGATCTACTTTATCAAATAATTTCTTCATTTCATTATTTATAATCGTTCTTATCCTGTTTGCATTTACATATTCAACAGCAGGAATAAAGCGTGCTGAACGAAATACATTTGGCCATGCATTTTTTATCTGTCTTACCAGAAGATCATCTTTATTACTTCGTGTAAGTTCATCAAATGCAGCGGCAGCTTCTACGGATAAAATAAATGAAATTGAACGCACCTCAACATCGGGCAGTTCAACGGGTATCAGCTCTGCGCCTAGTTTTTTCAACGCTGCTAATGTAAGTGAGTCGTTTACATGAAAATCATAATCATAATCGAAGTCGGATTTTAGATAACCTATTTTTAATTTTTTAAAATCTACTTTATGTGAGTAATTAAAAGGGAAATCATAAAGAGTAGGATCAATTCCATCTTTACCACGCAGAACCTCAAAAACAATCGCAAGATCTTCCGTATTTCTACACATAGGACCAATTTTATCCATTGACCAGCTGAGTGCCATTCCTCCTGTTCTACTCACCCTTCCGTAAGTGGGTCGCAATCCGGTTATTCCGCAAACAGTAGATGGAGAAACTATCGAACCCCAAGTTTCAGTACCGATAGCAAACGGGATTAGCCCTGCTGAAACTGCCGAGCCGGGACCAGCAGATGAACCGCTGGATCCTTTTGTTACATCCCATGGATTACGGGTTTTTCCTCCGAACCATACATCGCCCCAGGCAAGAGCTCCCATAGTAAGCTTTGCTACAAGCACCGCACCGGCATCTTCCAGTTTTTTTATAACCGTTGCATCCTTATCGATGAACTGGTCTTTGTAAGGCATCGCTCCCCACGTTGTTTTATAATCTTTTGTTGCAAGTAAATCTTTTACTCCGAAGGGAATACCGTGCAGTTTACCCCTGTAAATCCCCGCGGAAATTTCCTCATCAATAATTCTTGCTTGCTTTAGTGCTCTTTCTTCAGTAATTGTAACAACACATTTCAAAACAGGATCATATTTTTTTAAGCGATCTATAAAAAACTTTGTCAGTTCAAGCGAAGTAATTTCTTTTCTTTTGATTAATTCAGCGAGTTCGCCAATTGAATAGTATGCAAGATCGTCCTTGTTCCCGGGCATTTTCACATATGAATAATCTGAAAATTCTAACGGCTTCTGTTCTTCTTCATTATGGTATCCGACGGGCAAAGGATTAAATAATAAGGATGGGAAAATACTGTTATCAAGATCTACCTGATGATTATTTAAATAGCTATCCCGATATTCATTTAAATTCTCAATCATCGAGTCTTTTTCAGCTTCAGTAAAATTCAGCCCGATAACTTTTTCAGCCTCATTTAAAATTTGTATGGTTAGTTCTTCTTTTAAATATGCTGATAAAAACAATACAGTAATGGCCCCGATTATAATCCCAATTGCCAATTGGCTTTTATCGCTGAAAAAATTCATTTCAATCTCCGGTTTTATAAGTTATGATCAAAACTTACTAAAGTGGGAGATAACAATCCATCTTGCGATTAATCGAAACGGCGGTGAAATTTTTATATGATTTGTGGAAGGTTTAGACTTATAAATAAGCCGGACCCGACACCACTATTTTGCAGCGATGGGCTTATTACGAGTCCGGCTATTCCATTCGGAGGCTTCAATGGGAATGTATTTTAAAACAGTGATCTGGTTTATGACCAAAATGATCTTCGTAGAGATCTAAATATTTCTGATGTAATTCGTCTGATACTTCTTTACCATTTACTTCCATTTCATCTTCGTTCAAAACAAGGTCAAAATCGTCATCGTCTTCCTCAATTAATCCATCTCTTTCCAATTCATCTCTCATATCTTTCATGAAAGATTCCAGTTTTTCCAACTCAACTTTCAGGTTCTCCATTTTTATTTCGAAATTACCCATGTCAAAATGAAAATCATCAAATATAAATTTATGTTGTTCAAGATTTTCACATAATTCATCCATTTCCTTTTCAAATGATTCCGAATCAAATTTGAAATTGAAGTGCATGTCTTTTAATTCTTCTTTCAACTCATCCATGTTTTCTTCAAAGTCTTCCATATTAAGATGAAAATCTTTCCAGACTAATTTTTTATTCTTCAAATTTTCACGCAGTTCCTTCATATCTTCATTGAATGCTTCGGAATCGAAATGGAAATCCCAATCCTTAAATTTGTGCAGATTTTTCGTAAGACTAACCATATCCATTTTGAATTCATCTGAATCAAAGTGAAATCCGAACCTGTTTTTTTTCAACTCCTTTATTTCTTTTTTCAAACTCTCGATTTCCTTTTTAAGATCAGCAATACTCATATCCGATGTGTCTGAATTTAAAGACCAGTTTAGAAGCGATGCAGTATTTACTCCCTCTCTCCCATCCGCCGAAAATAGTTCGTTATTTGAATGCGTAATTATAAAAGCGAACATAATCAGCAGTCCAATTGCAATTATAAATTTCCTATTCATCTTGATCTCCGGTTTGGTTTGTTTCTACCATTTGAGACGTAACAATTTGTCGAAGGTTCTCTGAAAGCAAATCATTATTATTCACGTCTGATTTCAATGATGAATGGTTCGCTGCCTAAATCAGCAGTATAACCAGTTTTTTCTCATTGATAATTAAAATGGCAGGGAGAACTAAAATCCGGATATGTTTGCTATCGGGAAACATTCAGAAGCATGATGCTTCGAAATTTAATGAGCTTTACTTTGAATAGACTATTTTGCTAATGCCATCAAAATTACTATTAAAAAAACCCATATTTCTTTATACGCCTGTACACCATATAACCCACAGCAGCCGTTTGTGCTATCCCAAGTACATATTGTATTGGGTTGATTTTAGAGTTTTTGAGATATTGCTTATAAAAAGGCATCATTATGTAATCTTCATCGATGCTACTTCCAAATTGGGAATCAGATGAGTAAGAGAGTGCAAGCTCAGTCCTCAGCCACAATGTGGCTGTATCACCCTCTGCAAGTTGATTTGTGTTTAAAAGTGAAAAATCATAAGGTATAAAGATATCGAATGAATTATCATAAAATTTCATTGCCGGATTAATTCCCTGATACCGGTAAACAGAATCTCTGAACGACAAATCACCGTTATCCCCTTGTTGAGCAAACACTGCATTTGTAAATATCAAAACAGTGATCATATAATATTTAAATACCATTGTTTAGCTTGTTTACTTTTTCTATTACAAACTTATTTTATTTAAATGTCAACTAAAACGTGATCCTATTCTTAAATCACGTGCAAAAAAATGAATACGAAGAATGTATAATCTATACATTTTCGAATTATAAAAATGTGATATAAGTCAGGGGGTTAATAGCTCACACTAATGTTTAATGTTCACCTGTTGGCAAATCCTTCAAACTGGATGCTTATGCTAAAATACTTCCGGAATAAAATTCTGATCTTCAAGAGGCGGCCTTACATAACCAATTCTTTCCTGGCGGGGCGGAAGCTTAATGCTTTTGGGTTTTATATCTTTATATGGAACCATACTTAACAGATGGGAAATTGTATTTAAACGAGCCCGCTTTTTATTATCAGCATTTACAACATACCACGGGGCCTGCTTAATATCGGTATGTGCAAACATTATATCCTTTGCTTTTGAGTAATCTATCCATCTTGCTCTTGATTGCAGGTCCATTTCGCTCAACTTCCATCTTTTTGTTCTATCTTTAATTCTATCCTGGAATCTTTTTTCCTGCTCCTCATCGCTTACAGAAAACCAGTACTTAATAAGAATTATGCCAGAACGAATAAGCATTCTTTCAAACTCAGGACACGATCTCAAAAATTCCCTGTGTTCTTCTTCGCTACAGAATCCCATTACATATTCAACACCGGACCGATTATACCAGCTCCTGTCAAACAGCACCATCTCGCCTGCGGCGGGCAGATGCGCAATATATCTCTGGAAGTACCATTGTGTTTTTTCTCTTTCGGTCGGGGTTGCAAGCGCAACAACTCTGCACACCCTTGGATTAAGCCTTTGCGTAATACGTTTAATAACTCCTCCCTTGCCGGCAGCATCACGACCCTCAAAAAGTACAACGACCTTTAATCCTTTTTCCTTTATCCATCTCTGCAGCTTAACTAATTCAATCTGAAGCTGTGACAGGTGTTTATTGTATTCTTTATTTGTGAGTGTTTTTATCTTTTTTATTGGTGGGTGTTTTTCTTCGGCAGGTTTAGAATTGTTTTCTTTTTTCTTCTTACTTTTTTTCTTAGCCACTCTCTTCTCCGTAAAGTGCTAATGAAAAATAACAATCTTAGTACAAAGTTACACGCATGATTTAAAACTATTAAGCGATTTTACTTAACTATATTAATCGAATACTTTTATATATAAAGGAAAGAATACACATAGTTTGGAACATCACAATATTGTTTCCGAAACACTTATTCTTATATTCTTCTTCTTCAGCAAATTCACAATTTTATCTTTGTACGTTGGTATTGCGCCAAGATATTCCGTGGGAAGGATTCCCTTCCTTTCTATTGTCCCGTTCAAAATCATCCTGGCAACTGCTGTTGCAGTATAACCTGTTGTTCGGGCCATCGAGCTGGTTTTTGTTTCAGGATCAAAACGATCAAAAAGATTGTAAACATATTCCTTTAATACGTTTTCTTCTTTTCCCCAGATTACCAGCTTGAGAATAGTGAATTCATCTTCGTCAACTTCCGGCTTCCAGTATTTGAACATTAGCTTTGTTATCAAATCTACCGGTCTGATAAAAACATCATTAACTTCAATTTTTTCCTCGCTAAAGAATCCGGAT
>JASFSF010000156.1:0-6139 GCA_050114555.1 Ignavibacteria bacterium | reverse complement strand
TGTGGATGGCTATAGAAGCTTTGATGTTGATTCTTTGGAAGGAGTTATAATAGATGTCGATGAATATGACTGGGCATTGCCAGGAAATGGAATTGTTATCTGGCATATAAAAGAAAGTGTTATTCGAAATAATTTAAGTGAAAACAAAGTCAATATTAACAAAACTAATCGCGGAATTGACATTGAAGAAGCCGATGGTATTCAGGACATCGGTGAAACATTTACAACAATTCTCGGCGATGAATTAGTTGGCGAGGGAACTGAAGAAGATTTCTGGCATGCTGATAATCCGGGTAGATTTTTCGAAAACAGGTTTGCCAAGGACACTCGACCTGATACAAGATCAAATTCCGGTGCAAACAGTTTAATCACAATAAAAGATTTTTCTGAAATAGATAATCGAATGAGCCTTAGTGTTGAGTTTGGTGATTCGATAATTAAACCTCTCTTCTCAGCTGAAATCTCCTCACTTGCTTCAGTGGAATATCTTTCATCAATCGAATTTAACGATGAGGTGTATTTTTTCATTGGCAGATCCGGAGAAGGTGATACAGATTTGATTATTGCAGCAAAAGATTCTGTGAATGTTGAGCTTACTGGATTTTCAAACTTCAAACCAGCGATATTAATTGAGAACGATGTACTTCATGTTTATGGAAACGGTTCGGATAATAAACTTAATTTTTGGGTAACCGATGGTAATCAGACTTTTTCCGGATCTGTGAATATTCCGCAAAACATTAGTTTTCCAATTGTTGTTAATAATTTAAACATACAACAACCTGAGATTTGTTTCGGCACATATCAGGGAAGTATTTACAAATACAATTTGACCGGACTACCTGATATTTTACCCCAGGTGAAAGATTCAATTCAGTTTGGTGGACAATTCGCCATAAACGGATTAGTCTGTTATGGAGATTTTTATGCAGCTATTTCTGTCGATAACAGTCTTGGTCCTCTTGCGCAGCCTTTTTATTTCAGTTCTCTTGGGAATATAGATTTTACCGGAGAAGACTTACACAATTTATTGTTAACAAAAGATCAAAATGGAGAATTAATTTCTATCGTTTCTACAGCAGGAAATATTTTTTACATAATATCAAACGGCAATATTGTTACTTCCTTTAATGGTTCATTACAAGTGAATAGCAATTATTTATCAATAGGTGATTTGAAACAGGATGGCAACATTTACCTGGTTACAAATGGAAGCGATAATATTAATGTATATAGTTTGAACGGGTCATCATTAGATAAGTTCCCTTTGCCCGGCTATGAGGCAGGATTTTCTCCACTCATTGCTGATATCGAAGGGGATAGTAATGCCGAAATTATTTCTGATTTTTTGGGTGTTACTGCTATCAGTGCGAGCACTGGAAAAGTAATTGATGGATTTCCTTTTGCAGCAGATCAAATCCAGGAAGCAAATCCGGTTTTGTTTGTATATGATAATAAAATCAACATAGCCACTGTTGGTGGTAGGGAAAACAGTATTTTACTAAAAGCTTGGTCTATCAGTTCTGCGGTTGGGAATATCTACTGGTCTGAAGAATATGGAAATCCTCAGAACAATGCATTTGTAGATGCAGCAGAAAATACAAACAGAATTAATGAGTTCTTTCCGACAGACAGAGCTTACAATTATCCCAATCCGGTTTACGGTGGCGAAACATTCATAAGATATTACGTTGCTGAGGATTCAAGGATCAATATAAAGATTTTCGATCTCGCCGGAGATTATGTTGCTGAATTAACTGACGAGGCTCAAGGCGGTATGGATAATGAAACCATATGGGATGTTACGAATATACAAAGCGGTGTATATCTTGCACGAGTTGAAGCAACAGCTGATTCAGGTAATTCCGAGTTTGCCATTATAAAAATTGCGGTGGTTAAATAGTTTTAAATTTAAATTATACTGCTAAGGAAGAATTCCTTCATTAACCACTTTTATTTTTTTTATGCTATGAAAAAACTTTTATTCCTTCTATTATTTATCAATTTAAACCTTTTTGCTCAATTCACTGAATTCCATCCTGAACTTGATTGGTTCACAATTGAAGGTGAGCATATTGAGGTGCATTTTCACACTGAAGCCAGACGTACTGCAGAAGTAGTAGCTAAAATTGCCGAAGAAATATGGGGACCCATCACATCATTATATCAATACGAACCTGGTCTTGTACATTATGTAATTAAAGATATTGATGACTATTCAAACGGCGCAACATATTTCTTCGATAACAAAATTGAAATCTGGACAAGTGCATTAGACTTTGATTTAAGAGGTACACATAATTGGCTCAGGAATGTAATCTCACACGAATTCACTCATATGGTGCAAATCCAGGCTGCAATGAAAACTACCAGGGCAATACCTTCAATCTTTTTACAATGGCTCAATTATGCAGATGAGAGAAGACCCGATGTATTGTATGGTTATCCGAATGTAATTGCATCATATCCTCTGGCAACTGTAAACGTTCCGGCATGGTTTGCTGAAGGAACAGCACAGTATATGAGACCCGAGTTTAACTATGAGAACTGGGATTCGCATCGTGATATGATTTTAAGATCATATGCACTTGATGGTAATATGTTAACCTGGAATCAGATGGGCTTACTTGGAAAAACAAGTCTTGGAAGCGAATCGGTCTACAATTCAGGGTATGCTTTAACAAGTTATATAGCTCAAAAATATGGAGAGTCTAAACTACGGGAAATTACATTTGCACTTGGAGATCTCGGTACATTCACCATTGATGCTGCGTTGGAAAGAACGATTGGTAAAAATGGAAACCAATTGTATGATGAATGGAGAAATTATATAACTGAATATTACAAAGAAAGAATCGCGCCCGTATTATCAAACCTTGTTAAAGGAGATATCATTGCTGATGAAGGATTTGGAAATTTTTATCCTTCCTTCTCGCCTGATAACAAAAAGATACTATACATATCCAACAAATCAGCTGATTACTTTTTACTCTCGGGTATTTATTCATATAACATTGAAACCGGGGAGCACAAACTACTTATCCCGAATGTAAGATCAACATTTGACCGGATACCGGGTGAAAACAAAATTGTATATTCAAAACTTACAGAAGACAACGACTTTTCCTACAATGTTCATGATATATATATATATGATATCGATAAAGAGGAAGACGTCAGACTTACATATAATCTTCGCGCCAACCAGCCTTCGGTTTCAAACGATGGTAGATCAATTGTTTTTCTTTATCAGAAGGATGGCACAACTAATCTAGGTTTGATTGATATCAACGGTAAAAATTTCAGTGCGTTAACGTTGTACGAAAACGGTGAGCAGGTTTATAATCCAAAATTTTCAAATGATGATTCTTATATTGTTTTTGATTACTCATATGGGAATGGTCGGGATATTGCCAAAGTCGATGTTTCAGGAAATCGGGTGGAATTTGTTCTTAATTCAAGCAGTGATGAAAGAAATCCGGTTATTAATAAATCCGGTCAATTGATTTTTGCCTCAGACGAAACAGGTATATTCAATATCTATAGGGTTGATATCTCTACCGGTGAAAAGACTCAGCTAACAAATGTGACCGGTGGTGCATTTATGCCTGATGTAAATAATAATGGAGATATAGTTTATGCCGGGTATACTTCAACGGGTTATAAAATATTTCATATTAGTGCTGACCAACAAAAAAACGTAGATATAAATAAGCATTATGAAAGAAAGATAGATCCTCCGCTTAGTGAAAAGTTATTGAATGGTGATATAAAAAACTTCGATATAAAATCGCTTAAGAATTACAATGATTATAATCTTGAAAATTCTAACTCAAAAAAATATTCCGGTGCTTTTTCGAGTCTGACTGTATTTCCATTCATAAGAATTGATAATTATACACTTTCTAATAGTTTTCTCGAGAGGATCAAACCGGGAGCATATTTAACTTCAAGTGATATGCTAAACAGGTATTCGTTTTTTGCAGGTGTTGATATTAATGCCCGTTTAGAAAGAGACCTCTTTTTTATTTTCGATTACCGGAATAAGCTGCCTTTACTGCATTCCCTCGGAATTAATCCCGAACTGGCAATTGAATTATACAGCATCAGCCGGACTGCAGATGTGGATGTATTTTTCGGTGCTGATACTGTTGGAACTGTTATTAATTACGATCTGCAGATTCCCACGGATGTAACGTATAATTTGTTTGAATTTGATTTTGTTGCAAGGCATAGATTGTTCAACCGTTTTCAAAACCTGGAGTTACGATTTATTTATAGCAAGTATGTTGCAACAATTGGAAGTTTTGTTGTTCCGCAGGATGGTGATCCGATTCTGTTTCCAACAAGAGATGATAATTATTTTATTGGAAGAAACTTCAGGATTACTTATGACTATACTTCAATCGTACCGGACCTTGATAGCGATATTAATCCTTTAGGTTTCTCACTGAATTTAAAGTATGACTATGAATGGAACGATTTTAATGAAAGCGGGGAGTACATAGTTGAGGATGGTTTGTTAAAACCAAGATTTGGCAAATTCAATTTTCACAGACTTGAATTAAATACGCGACTTCATTTACCTTTATTGTTAGATCATACATTAACAGTTAAATTGAGAGCTGGCAGCATTCTTGGTCCAAAGGTTCCTTCATTCTTCGATTTTTATCTTGGCGGATTGGTTGGAATGAAAGGTTATCCTTTTTATTCAATCGAGGGTAATGAAATTGCCTGGATGCACCTGGCATACAGATTCCCTGTAGCACGCAATATAGATACAAGGTTCGGACATTTATATCTGGACAAAGTGTTTCTCTCTTTTAATTTTGATATAGGAAATGCATGGAATGGTGATGAGATCAAACCAAACGGATTTAAGAAAAGTATAGGTGCGGAATTAAGGATTCATATGAATTCATTTTATTTATTTCCAACAGATATATTTATAAATGCAGAATATGGCTTAGATGAATTTACAAGAGTAATTGATACTGAAACGATTTCCTATGGTAAAGAGTTCCGGTTTTACGGAGGAATACTCTTTGGATTTGATATTGTTAATAACGGTTTAAATTTTAAATTTTAACGCGTAAGGAAACTGCATAATGAATAATAAAATGATTAAATATTGTATTGCAGCTTTATCATTCATCACAGTAAATTATGCACAGATTACTGATAATGAGAATACTTCTCTTACCGGTAATCTTTATGCAGATTCCAAGATCGTATTAAATGAGTATAACGAGCCAGCTTCTGTTTTAATATCATTTAATCCTGATAGTAAAAAATCACCTGTATTGGCAGGGATAATGTCCGCCATTCTTCCGGGGTCGGGTGAATTGTATGTCGGTGATTATTTTAAAGCTGCAATCTTTTTTGCTGTTGAAGCAGCTCTTATTACCGTAGCAGTTATTAATGATAAAGATGGTGATGACCTTACTGCAGAGTTTGAAGCTTTTGCTGATGAACACTGGAGCGTTGTGGATTATTCCAACTATCTGCTCGACCATAAAACTGAATTGGGAATTCCTGAGGAATGTAATATTCCCATCAGCGGCGATACCGACTTACCGCCATGGGAACGCATATTGAACTGGAACCAGCTAAACGAATGTGAACGACCTTTCTCTCATCATCTGCCCAGACATGGGGAACAACAATATTATGAGCAAATTGGTAAATATAACCAATACAGTTCCGGGTGGGATCAGTTTAATCCTGAGACTGATGGATTTCGTGATGTTCCTCAAATTATGAGAGATTATTCCGTTATGCGCGGCAATGCAAATGATGCATATAATATTGCTAGTAAAGCAGTGGTGGGAATTTATGTTAACCATCTGCTCAGTGCAATCGATGCTGTTTGGTCGGCTACAAGCCATAATAAAGATCTTGCAGTAAAAATGAGAATGCAGAATATTCAGTTTGCCGGAAGAATAGAACTAGTTCCTACATTGAATATTCGGTATAACTTTTAGTTTACTGAATTACATCTCATCCTAACTGGACATCATCTCTATATTCATTTCCAATCCGAGAATGATTATTTTTCCTGTATGAAAACACAATTGGTAGTTATCATTGGCCGCCCAAATGTTGGTAAATCAACCCTCTTCAACCGGTTAGTGGGAAG
>JASFSF010000155.1:0-6155 GCA_050114555.1 Ignavibacteria bacterium | reverse complement strand
CCGGTTCTTTAGTTATTTGGACGATTATCTCCTGGCCCTTGCGGAGTTTCGGAACATTATAATTTCTTGTTCTTTCCCCATCCCCGTTGGATTGATCGTCTTGGGAATTTGCCTGTTCTAATTCATCACCGGCTGGAATTTCTTCCCCTAGCATTTCCTGCAACTGATGCGTTCTGTCCCCTATATCAGAAAAATGCAGGAAGGCATCGTGTTTCATACCTATGTCTATAAAAGCAGCTCTTATACCGGGGAGGACTCTGGCAACTCTGCCAATATAAATATCCCCCACCATTCTTCTGCTTTCAGGGTAGTCAACAAAAAAATCTACTAAATTTCCATCTTCCGTTATAGCAACTCTTGTCTGGGTAGAAGTGGAATTGATTATAATTTCTTTTACCATGTAATAAAAACTGTTCTAATGAAATTTTACATTTCATTATAAAATCATTTAAAATACCATAGCCTGGCTGTGGATTCTCTACATACTGTGTTAAAACTATAGAAGAAAACAGAAAGCTGATTACTAAATATGTACTACTTGATTCAAGCATATACTCAGGCTATGTATTAATTAGTTTAAAAATTCTGTTTCGATGTTATATCTCTATCTAACTAAATGGAAATATAAATCTTTAATTATTTTCCAGTTCTTTTTTCTGCTCTTTTAATAATTCTTTACGACTGAGGGAAAATTTCCCATTCTCAATCTTTATCAGTTTTACCGTAACTTTATCACCAACTTTATAATAATCGGAGACTTTCTCAACACGTTTATTGTCTATCTGAGAGATGTGAAGCAAACCGTCTTTACCGGGAATAATTTCCACAAAAGCTCCAAAGTCCATAATCTTGGTGATTACTCCGTCATAAATTTCGCCAACTTCCGGTGTAGAAGTGAGTTTTTTAATATACTCTTTACAGTTTTTGGCATTCTCGCTGTTGGGCGAAGCAATACTAACAGTCCCGTCATCCTCTATATTAATCTCAACCCCGTACAATCTTTGCATTCCCTGTATAGTTTTTCCACCGGGACCAATAACCAGGCCAATCTGATCGGTTTCGATTTTCATTGTTAGTAATCTTGGAGCATATGGTGACAGCTGATCTCTTGAAGTTTGAATTGCTTCATTCATTTTTTCAAGAATGTGTATTCTTCCTTCTTTTGCCTGGTGAAGCGCTTTTTCCATAATTTCAAAAGATATCCCCTGTATTTTAATATCCATCTGAAAAGCTGTGATTCCATCCATTGTTCCAGCAACTTTAAAATCCATATCACCAAGGTGATCCTCGTTACCGAGGATATCGGAAAGAACTGCGTACTTTTCATCTTCCTTTACAAGACCCATAGCAATACCTGATACAGGTTTTCCGATTGGAACCCCAGCATCCATCATCGCTAATGATCCTGCGCAAACAGTTGCCATCGAAGAAGATCCATTTGATTCGAGTATATCGGAAATAACACGAATCGTATAAGGGAATGTGGTTTCATCGGGAGCCATAACTTTTAGAGCCCGTTCAGCCAAATTACCATGTCCTATTTCTCTCCTGCCCACTCCCAATCTCTTTACCTCGCCAACACTGAATGGAGGAAAGTTGTAATGAAGCATAAACTTCTTTTTAAATTCTTCGTTCAGACCATCTATAATCTGTTCATCATTTTTTGTACCGAGAGTTACCGTGGTTAAACTTTGTGTTTCTCCCCGTGTGAACAGCGCCGAACCATGTGTCCTCGGTAACATTCCAAGTTCAATGCTGATTGGTCTAACTTCGGTGGTTTTTCTACCATCCAGCCTTATTCCCTTTGTGAGAATTCTATCACGCATCATTTCTTTTTCCATATCATGCATGATTTCACCGATAACTTTTTCCTGTTCGGGATACTTTTCTTCTAATTCACTGATAACCGATAGTACGAGTTCTTTATTTGCAGATGACCTTTCTTCCTTTGCCATTGCAGATTCAACAATCTGTTTCTGCTTAACTTCAGCAATAGCATAAACATCTTTCTTCAAAGATTCATCAATTTCTTTTGCAATTATTTCCCGCTTTTCTTTGCCAATTGCTTCGCGCAGTTCGATTTGCAGATCAACCAATTTTTTAATTTCGCCCTGGGCAAATTTCAATGCATCCAACACTTCTTCTTCACTAAGTTCGTGAGCTTCACCTTCAACCATAGCGATAGAATCTGCAGTACCGGCAACTACAAGTTCAAGGTCAGCAGTTTTAGTCTGGCTAATAGTTGGATTTGCAACAAATTCACCATCAACTCTGCCCACTCTTATTTCAGCAACCGGGCCATCAAACGGGATATCCGAAATTGTAAGTGCTGCCGATGCACCTATTGCTCCAAGAACATCGGATTCATTTTCACCATCAAAAGAATACACCGATGCAATAATCTGTGTTTCGTTTTTAAATTCTTTTGGAAAGAGCGGACGAATCGGTCTGTCGATAATTCTCGCACTTAGAATTTCCTTTTCTGAAGGTCTTCCTTCTCTTTTTATAAACCCCCCCGGAAATTTACCTGCCGCAGATGTTTTCTCACGATATTCGACCTGAAGCGGGAAAAAATCCTGATCTTCAACAGCCTCACCGGAAGCAACAGCAGTAACAAGCACCATTGTGTCTCCATAACGAACCATAACCGTACCACTTGCCTGCTTTGCGTAGCGACCGGTTTCAATAGTTAATTGTTTCCCACCAATTTCGATTTCTTTTTGTATAAACATCTAGTAAACCCTTACTTTCTTATATTCAATTCTTTAATGATAGCTCTGTATCTTTCAATATCTTTTCTTCTGAGATAATCCAGAAGGCTTCTTCTTTTCCCAACAATCATCATCAACCCTCTGCGGGAGTGATGATCCTTTTTATGTGCATTAAAATGACCGGTTAGGTCATTAATCCGTTTCGTAAGAAGTGCAATTTGTACTTCTGTCCTTCCGGAATCATTTTCATTTGTACCATACTTCTTGATTATCTCAAGCTTTTCCTCTTTTTTCATTTAAATTATCCTTTAATTATTTATACGATATAATTCCAGAAACAACCGGAATTAATTATTTAATCTGCTTAAAATTTCCATCCCAATTTTTTTATCATTATGCATTTTCTCCACGAGTTGATCTACAGATGAAAATTTTTCTTCTCCTCTGATTCTTTCTATCATGTTTACAGTAACGCTTTCATCGTAAATATCCCGATCAAAATCATATATATAAACCTCCGGTACAATCTCGCCCGAAGAATAAAAAGTTGGTCTCTTACCAACGCTTAATAACCCGTAATGTTTCTTTTCATTCACAATACATTCAACCACATAAATACCAATGCCCGGTATTAGTTTATCTTCTTTATCTATTTGCAAATTTGCGGTTGGAAAACCAAGCCCGCGCCCTCTTTTATCACCGTGTACAACTTTCCCGACGAATGAGTAATATCGGCCTAAAAATTTACTTGCTGTTGCAATATCCCCCTCTGAAATTGCCTTTCGAATTTTCGAACTACTGATGGTTGTATCATCAATATTATAAGCCGGTACTACAGTTACATCGAATCCGGATTCTTTCCCTTTCTTTACTAAAAAATCTATATTACCGCCTCTTCCCTTACCAAAATGATGATCGTAACCGATTACAATTTCCTTTGCGCCAATACCATTAACAACAAACTTATCAATGAACATATCGGGAGTTAATTGCGAAAACTCCTTTGAGAATTTTATGACAAGCATATTCTCTATTCCCAATTTCCCGAGCATAAGTGCCTTTTCTGAGGGAGTACTAAGAAGCTTAATATGATTTCCCTTTGAAACAACTTTTCGTGGGTGGGGATAAAAAGTGACTAAAAAACTCCTTCCTCCCAAATCTGCTGCTTTTTTAACAACTCCATCGATTATCTTCTTATGTCCAAGATGTATCCCGTCAAAAGTTCCTAGCGTAACAATACTGCTTTGATCATAGGAAACTTCAGACAAATCATTAAATATTTGCATACTTCCTTATATGTAAAAAAAACTTATAAATTTAACCATTTTATGTGCCAAAATAAACTCAAATAATTAGTAACTCTCAATTCATGTCAGGCAAAAGGGGCAATTTTTTGGATGAATTCTTCAACTTTTAAGGCTTCTATAATGCTGTATTTCCCTATTGCTGTTCTTCTTAGATTGCTCAGCACTGCTCCGGAGCCTAGTTTTTCTCCGAAGTCGTTAGCAATTACTCTAATGTATGTTCCCTTTGAACATTTTATTTCGAACCGGATCTCGGGTAATTTGATCTCAGTTAATTCAAACTTATCAATGTGAATAGTCCGTGCATCGCGTTTTACTTCTTTACCTTTTCTTGCTAACTCATATAACTTTTTCCCTTTAACTTTTAAAGCTGAATACATTGGCGGAACCTGTTCAATATCTCCAATAAACGTATCTCTTGTTTCGGACAAGATTGCAGTCGTTAAATTCGGGTTTAATTCCCTATCCATCATTTCGGTTTCAGTATCCATCGATGGGGATGTTTTACCAAGCAGAATGGTTCCCGTATATGTTTTATCCAACCCCTCAAAACTTTTCATTTCCTTTGTCATTTTTCCGGTTAAAATAATCAACAAACCAGTTGCCATTGGATCAAGTGTGCCGGTATGACCAACTCTTTTTACATTAATAGCTTTTCTAATGGTTTGAACTACTTTAAATGAAGTCCATTGAGAAGGTTTGTCAATTAGAAGAGTTTCGCCGTTTACAAAGTCAAGTTTGGAGAAATCAGTTGTTTTTCTTGTTACCATCTACTCCGTGAATTTTTCCAATCAATCCTTCAATCTTTTCAACATAATCTAAACTGTCATCTATAAAAAACTTTAATTCCGGCGTGAATTTCATCCGAATTCTTCCTGCTAACTCCGAACGGATAAATCCAATTTTGTTCGTTATTTTATCAAGAATAAGTTCCCGCTTTTCTTTTTCAAGCACCGAAACATAAACCTTGGCTTGTTTTAGATCCGGGCTAACTCTTACCCTGGTAATTGTTATGAAACCGGATGTGGCATCCTGCATTTTATGAAGAAATATTAGGCTTATTTCTTCTTTTATCAGTCGTTCAACCTTATCTATTCTATGGGATGGCATAATCTGCTCTGAAAAATACTTATTAAGAAAGAGTTTTCTTCGTCTCAATAATTTTATAGGCTTCTATAACATCGCCAACTTTAACATCGTTATATCCGTTGATGTTCAAGCCGCATTCATATCCTGTTTCGACTTCCTTCACATCTTCTTTAAATCTTTTTAAGCTGCCAATTTCGCCTTCATGAATAACAATGCCATCTCTTACTAATCTGATTTTAGCATTCCTGGTTATCTTTCCATCCTGTACGTAACATCCGGCAACAGTTCCAAATTTAGGAACTTTGAATGTTTCTCTTATCTCAAGCGTTGCTACAATTTCTTCTGAAATAATTGGAGATAGTAATCCTTCAAGTGCTGATTTAACCTCATCAATAGCATCATAAATAACATTATAAAGTCTGATATCAACCTTTTCATTTTCTGCAAGTCTTCTGGCATTCAGATTTGGCCGAACATGAAACCCGATTATGATACCACCGGAAGCGGCGGCAAGAAGAACATCACTTTCGGAAATTGCACCAACACCCCGGTGAATAACTTTAACTTTAACTTCTTCGGTCGAAAGCTTCATAAACGAATCGGAAAGTGCCTCAACTGATCCATCAACGTCGCCTTTAACTATAAGTGGAAGTTCTTTCACTCCACCTATACTTATCTGCTTTGCAATTTCATCAAGTGTGATGTGGTGGACTTGTTTCATATCCTGTTCACGCTTTAATCTCTGCCTCTTTAATCCAATCTCTCTTGCCGACCGTTCAGATTCAACGACAACATAAGAATCACCAGCCTGCGGTGTGCCTTCAAATCCAAGAACTAAAACGGGTGTGGAAGGAGTAACATCTGTTATTTTTCTCCCTCTCTCATCGAACATAGCCCTTACTTTACCCTGGTATATGCCGGCAACAAACGGATTGCCAATATTAAGAGTTCCTTTTTGAACCAGTATAGTTCCTGTAATTCCTCTGCCTTTATCAAGCTCGGCTTCGATTACAATACCGCGGGCTTCGCGATTTGGATTTGCTTTAAGATC
>JASFSF010000154.1:0-6171 GCA_050114555.1 Ignavibacteria bacterium | reverse complement strand
TCGATCTCAAAGTGCGATATCTTAAGGGAACATCGGCGGAATATCTCGATCAGAATTCAATAGAATTTTACAGAGATGATGTATATTACTCTGTTTTGGAATCAAGTACGGATATGCTTACTGTATCAATGGGAATATACTTCTTTTTTTAATGTCTGATTCCACATAAAATGAATATCTTCCATTTATCATAAATTTCATTTCTTTGTTTATTTTGATTACTTCTTTGTAACAATCAATTAAACAGCAACGTCTATAAAGCAGATGTTACAATCATCAAAATTTGAATACCTGGTTAATCAGCATAAGAATAAAATATATAATTATTCAATTTACATGGTTAAAAACCAAATGGATGCTGAGGATATAACGCAGGAAGTTATGATCCGCACATGGCAGAATATTAATAATTTCAAATTTATTACTGCACGTGCCTGGATAATGAGAACAACACATAATTTATGTCTCGATTATCTGCGACGCCAGGGAAGAAAATTTAAGCGTGAAGTTCAAATTGATGATAATCTTTCCAACAAGATTGTTGATGAAAGAAATGATGTAATGCCTGATGAAGTATTAAACCAGAATTTCATCGATAGGAAAATAAAAAACGCTGTTGAAACTCTTCCTGACAATCTAAAAAGTTCTTTCGTTTTGTATGAACTTCAGGGCTTTAAATATAAGGAGATAAGCAAGATTCTCGATATACCGTTAAATAGTGTAAAAGTAAATATTCTCAGAGCAAGAAAGCAACTTCAAAAGGAATTAACTATTTATGCAAGAGAAGAGATCACAAATAATTAAAGACAAATTACTCGAACAGATAATTTCTGTTGCATACGGCGATGCCGGCTGGCTGACCACAATGATTGTTAACAGAAAAGCAAAGCATGATGCAATGATCAAAACTGTTCTCGATGAATACAGAGCAACTGCTGAATCTATACATAAACTCAAGGATGAAGAATTATCTGAATCTATAGTAAACTCCGTTTGGGAAAGAACTGTAAAATCTCCTTCAAGAAACTTCATAGGTTCTTTTGTTTACTCAAGATTTTTTACAAAACCCATTTTATCAACAAGCACAATTGCTGTTATTATTCTAATTACAATATCTCTTCTCTTCTTTAAACCCCGTGAAGAAATACAATACACAAGAGCTGAAATCGAGCTTGCCCAAAAGCAACTTCAGGAGTCAATATCAATTGTGAATAAAGTTTTCCGTAAGGCAGAATACCAACTGGATAATAACATAATTTCTAATCATTTAGACAAACATTTAAACAAAGGTTTAAACATTATAAACGATATACTCATAGGAGGATAAAATGAACAAAATAATTTATTCATTAATAATTGGTCTGTTTTTGTCATTCACCATTAATGCGCAGACAGATGATGTTAAAAACGAACCTGGATATGTTGAATTTGGAGATTTAACGTCATTCGAAACATCAACAGGTGTAACGGAGGTTATCCTGGATGGGGACCTGCTTTCAGTACTTGCTACAATTTCAGATGAAGAAGATCCTAATATTATGGCGATATTGGAAGGACTTAAATTAGTAAAAGCACACATATTTAAAGTCGATTCAATCAATCATGAAAAATTAAGAAGCAGGGTAGCAAATATCGATTCCAAATTATCCAACACTAATTGGAAGCGCATTGTAAGAACCCGTAGCGATAAGGAATCAGCTAGTGTTTATATAAAGCTAAGCAGCGACAAAAAAATTACCGGGTTGGTTGTAACAAGTTTCGAAAAAAACGGCGAAGCAGCATTAATAAATATTGTTGGCAAAATTGATCTGGCAACTATTGGGAAACTCGGGAGAAAATTTAATATCCCTCATCTTGAAGGTATAAAGCACCATAAAGGCAATGAAGATGAAAACTGACAGGTCATTATTGTTAAGTCTCATCCCCCTTCTGTTAATAACATTAACAGGTTGTATAACTGTTAATCAGCAGTTCAGAGAAGTGAGAAATAAAGTTTTAGGCGAACTTGGTGATAATTATAAGACTGAGTTTCAGTTTTCCGTTGGCCCAGTGGCAATTCATATTTCAAGCTGGTTTGTTGATATGGCTGCAGATGAAGAATATGCCGATGATATGGTGCGTGAAATTTCAAAGGTGCAGGTTGGCGTGTATAATAAAATTGGTTACTCCGACGCCAATACTAACTACCAAACACTTGAATCAATTGATGCTGAAATGAAAAGCAAGGGATGGAAATTCATTGTCCGGTCTCTTGACCAAACTGATCTAACGGCCATTTATTTGTTGAATGAACCCGGAGAAGTTCTTCAAAAAATGTTCGTGATAAACCTGGAAGGACAGGAACTTGCAATAATTGAAGTAACAGGAAATTTGAAAAAAGTAATTTCCTATGCCATCGAAGAAAAAAATTTTAATTTAAAGATGTAATTGCTGTTTCTGGTGTTTTAGCACACTCAGAAAATTTGTTTTTTGAGTATGCTGAATTTATCAATAATTATCTTTTTCTATTGATTGAAAGCTTCGTTCACATCTCTCACTCGCGCTGAGTTTCAGAATTTTTCAATGCTCCATTTAAATTATTTTCGCAACAGAAAATTTAAAATCAGATTTTTGTTCAAATAATAAAACAGAGAAGCGGCTAATATTATATTAATTCCAAGATAAATGTATCCCGTTGAATAATATAAACCCAAACCGACGGCAAGTAAAAGCGTCGCAATAATAGATCGGAATTTAAATATGTTATTAATCGCAATATAATTTTTCAGAACGAATATTCGAATCAACCATAAAACAGCAAAAGCAAAAAGAGTGGATATTGCTGCCGCCCAAATTCCGTAAATCGGGATAAGTATGAAATTAACCGTAACATTAATTATCCCCGCAACTAAAGAAGTATAAAGCGCTCCCTTCGTGTTTTTATCAATTTGATAAAACAATCCATAAAAGGCGGCAAAAGATGAAAACATGGCACCGATAAACAGTGGCGGAACATATAAGTAAGATTCAGCAAACTTCGGATCAATAAATAGTTCAATGGCCAATTTGGATATTGGCATTAATAGAAGCACACCGGAAAATTGAACTTTCAAATACTGGAAAAATATTTTCTTAAACTCGTCCTCTTTACCTTTCTCCCGCGATCGGATAATTGCATACTCCTGCCAGACGAGATAAAAGATGTGATTTATAAATGTCAGCATCGCTGCAAATTTATTTGCCAGGCTGTAAATCCCAACATCTCCTGTGCCGTTAAACATACCAAGTATCAACCGATCAGAAAGATTCATCGTCCACCATAAAACCGCATCGAACAATAGTGGGAAAGAATAGACTATTAGTTCTTTCAACAATTTTTTGTTGAAGAAATCCATTTTTATAAACCGGAATACTTTTAATGAAAAGAAAAGATAAATTGCAGACACAAGACTTCCGGCAAAATAAGCAACTAATAATCCATCTGTTTTAAAACCAAACTGGGTGAGCAAGATCAAGCTTACAACAGCTATTGTAATTGTGTTAAAGATTCCTGAAAAAGCAAACACCTTTTGCCGCTGTAAGCCCCTTGCTATTCGCTGCAAATAAAAATTGACGAAATAGAAATTGAAATAAAGTATAGCCCAGCTTAAATAAGGAATTTCAACAAATCTTGATATTCCTGCCAGAAACAGATTTAAGAGAATTAGATTGATAGATAAGAAATAAGCTGATGTAGTTACAACTTCTTTTTGTTTTTCAATTTTATCCGTGTCGAGCAAAAACCTAAGAATTCCTTCAAACAGCTGAACGCCTACTATCGGAACAAAAAGCATTACAACCGTGTTCAAAATCTCGAACAAACCGTACTCTTCCTGCGAGAGATAAAATGTAAATAACGGCAATAGTAAGAGTGTGATAATCTTAGAGGACAGATTACCGAAAGAGTAAAGAAGTAAACCTTTTTTGAAATATTCTTTTGTCACTTATTCTAACTTAATTCCGCTCGTGATAGAATTTTCTTAGCCGAATCAAGAGTGATTTCTTTTTCATTCCAGAAATCGGCATCAATAAGATAACTTTGAATATATGCTGCAATCATTTTATCATCAAATGAGTTGTAAAATGCTTTTCCCAAACATCTAATTTCCTTGTGGGCAATTTTAGCCTGTAAGCCTACCGTTGAGTTTATTGTAATAATTTCTTCAGCATTGATAATTAATTCAATTGTGTTATTGTTAACAAACCTGAATCCAATTTTTTCTTTCAGTTCATTCACCTTTTTAATGAACCCGAATTCAACTTCCCCCGGATGAGGTTTTACCAATAATTGTATGCCTGATTCATTTGCTCTTTCGTTGGCAATTTGCAATGCTTCAAGATTGCCAACATCGCTGTTCAAAACCAGCTGTGCATCTTTATTCACCTGCATTGGGTAGAGCAAATACTTTTCCTTTGATACGTCTATATTATCATAATTTAATTTCATTATGTTTCGAAGATACTTCCCTGTAATTTTTCCCTTTGTTAGTATTGGTTCGGTTTGAATTAATTTTTTAAATCGAAAACCAATTATGTCATATACATTCTTCATGTATTCAACATTTACGGCTGATTTACCTTGGGGCACAGAATGTTTATGAAGACTTTCAGAAATATATTTTTCACTCCAATCCCGGTAAGTATTCAGATCATAGGAAAGAGATTGAAGGATCCCGGGCTTTTCTGCCAATAATGACTGAGCATTAGTCCCCAGAGGATCAACAAAAACTTTACCCGGGAAATTTCCTATTTCAAAAAAAAGTGTTTTTATGCCTCTTCGTTTTGCAAACACTGCGGCAGTTAATTCTATTATCCTTACACCGCCCCACAAAAAAATGTAATCATAATCCGCATGACTTAATTTCTGTTCTAATTTTGACCATACCGATGTTGCGATTTTACGAGCCTTATGTTCATTTAAAAATCCGGCTGCTTCTTCAAACGATCTGTTTAATAGAGACTTTTTTTCAGGACTTTTTGAGTATTTAATTGTGTCGACTATAGCATCAAGATTTTCAGATTCTTTAAGAATGGATAATTTGTTGGTCAGGAAGTGTGTTTCAAAGTCTAATTTTCTTAAAGTTTGGGAAAGGCGGAAGAAAAACCGGAAATGGTTATTAAATGTAGTTGCGACAAGAATCTTTTTCATTTAGAGAATCGGCAAGTTTTATCCTATAAATATAATGTTTATTGTCGAGAAAGGAAGGAATGCCATATCAAATTGATATGGCATTAGCAATTTTAAATGAAAATCTTCAAATCAATAACCATCATCATCAATATTTTTCTCGGTTAGTTCGCCATACTTTTTAACCTTGTCTCTTATCTCATCTGCTTTCCCGATTAAAACAAACTGCAAATTTTCTTTTGGAAAATATTTTGAAACAATATCTTTAGCAATTTCAACTGTCATTCCATTAACATTTTTTTCAAAATCATTTATGAATGAATCGTCTAATCCATAAAAATGCATGGATGTGAGTAATCCGGCCAGATCACCTGATGTTTCATAATCCAGAGGGAACTGACCTTTCACATAATTTTTTGCTGATAATAGTGTTTCTTCATCGATACCTTTTGTATGAAGTCGATTCAATACTTCGAGAGCGAGATCAATTGCATCGATTGTTGTTTCGGTTGCTGTAAAACTGCTGACGTAAAATGTTCCGGAATATTTATAGCCTCTGAATTTGCTTCCTGCTCCATAAGTTAATCCGGCATTAACACGTAATTCATCATTAAGCCAGGAAGTAAATCTTCCGCCAAGTATAGTATTAATTACATCAATCTGCGTAAACTCTTTATTACTCCAGGAAACCCCTGTTCCACCAATTAAGAATGTCGTCTCTCTCGAATCATCTTTATCAACCAGTAAAACTCTACTGTTACTAAAATGTAATAGATCTTCTTTTCTATCTTTCATTAGATTATTCTTATCCCGCATTGGAGTAGATAAAAACAGAGAAGAAATTCTTTGCTTCATCTTATCAGATGTAAAATCACCTACAACTGCAATCCCGGCTTGCGAATAATCATAGTACACATCAAAAAATTCTTTTAAATCTTCGCTGGTTAATGCCTCAATAGTTTTACGACTGCCATAAATAGGATTGCCATATGGATTATGGCCAAATAAAAATTTATTAAAATAAC
>JASFSF010000153.1:0-6211 GCA_050114555.1 Ignavibacteria bacterium | reverse complement strand
CTCGGAGATTACGAGGTTGATAGGCTGCAGGTGTAAGTGTGGTAACATATTTAGCCGAGCAGTACTAATAAGTCGTGAGACTTAATCATTAAATTTTTATTCACAGGTTTGATTGCTTTATATTATTTAGGTTCACTCTTTCTTCTTTCAATTTTTATTGATTTTTTAAACTTAGAGTTTGGCGACTATTGCCAGGGTGTCACACCTCTTCCCATTCCGAACAGAGAAGTTAAGACCCTGTACGCCGATGGTACTGCTCGGGCAACTGGGTGGGAGAGTAGGTAGTCGCCTTTTTTTATTCTAAACCCTTCCGCCGATTATATTTCCAAGTCGAAATGAATAACGAACAAAGAATTTCGGCTTTTGATTTTGGAAGTATATTGGATAAATAATTTCACTTCAATAATCATAATTCGTTAATCATTATTATGAAATTAAATTGTTAATCCAGCAAGAGAGTTTTCTGATAAGATAATGCTCGAGTGCGGGAATCCCGAAAAAGCTGGAGAAGCTACCTGAAGGTAGCTCGGAATCCTTTAGTTACCATTTTATTTTAAATCTCACCATTATTGCTACCAAAATTTTATAGCTTCATTATCTTCTTCAATTTTATATTTTGTTATATATATATTTGTACAAATAATTATCTCAGGATTTTTTATGATTTATCTAATTGTAAAACTGGTTCATGTACTTGCAGCAATAATTTTTCTTGGAAACATAACTCTTGGTTTCTTCTGGAAATTTAGAGCAGAGAAATTAAATGAAAGACAACGGATAGAAGAAACATTCACCAGTATTATTAAAGCAGACAGATTATTTACAATGCCGGGTGTTGTTATTCTATTAATTTTTGGAATTGGCAGCGCTCAGTTATTAGGTTACAATTTAATCACCACTGGATGGATTTTCTGGAGCATAATATTGTACGTAATATCCGGTTTGGCATTTATGATAAAAGTAGTGCCGGTTCAAAAGAAGATTCTTAAACTTACATCAGATGAGAATAACTTTAATTGGGATGAGTACAAAAAACTTTCGGCTCAATGGAATTTATGGGGAACTATTGCAACTATAACTCCCTGGATAGCAACTGTGTTAATGATACTTAAGCCGGGATTATAAAATTGCAGCATTGCAGGATTACAAAATTTCAGGATTGGTAACTGTATAATTTGTTCGTAGCAAATGTTAAATCGGGGCAAAATTATTTACTAACGATAAGAATTTATTCTTATATTCTGCACCGGTAATTATTCATTATTCCAATTGTTTTCGATTGTCACAGTCTCCTCGAATAGATTCAAAAAAAAATTGTTATCACTGCGGTGATGATTGTATAAATGATTCGATTCATATTGATGAAAAGTTGTTCTGCTGTAATGGATGCAAAACCGTTTTCGAAATTTTAAATGACAATCAACTTTGTAACTATTATAACCTTGAGAACAAACCCGGAATTTCACCGCAAGGATTTCATTCCACCAAGTTCGATTACCTCGATGATGAACAAGTCATTAATCAAATCATAGATTTCTCAGAAAGAGAAATAACAAAAGTAACTTTTGATATTCCACAAATTCATTGCAGTTCATGCATCTGGCTGCTGGAAAACCTTTATAAAATAAATCCGGGCATTACACTTTCCCAGGTTGATTTCTTAAAGAAAAAACTAACGGTTTCCTTTCTTCACGAAAAAACAAGTCTTAAAGAATTAGTTCAATTGTTATCTTCAATCGGTTATGAGCCGCAGATTTTTCTTGATTCGGCTGAGAAAGAAGAGAGTAAAACAGACAATAAACTATATTATCGTGTTGGGATTGCAGGATTCTGCTTCATGAATATTATGCTGCTTAGTTTTCCAGAATATCTCGGAATTGATGTATCGGATGCATTTTTAAGGCGATTTTTTCATTACGTAATTCTGTTTCTTTCACTCCCGGTTTTCTTTTACTCTGCATGGGAATATTTCGGCTCAGCAATAAAGGGATTAAGAAAAAAAATTATCAACATTGATTTTCCGATATCACTGGGGATATTGGTGATTTTTATTCGAAGTGTTTATGAAATTTTTTCAATAACAGGGGCAGGATACTTTGATTCATTAACCGGACTTGTGTTTTTATTGTTGCTTGGGAAGTTGTTTCAGGAAAAAACTTATGGGGCGCTTAACTTTGAAAGGAATTACAAATCTTTTTTCCCTCTTTCGGTGACGATTAAAAAAGAAGGTGATGAAAAGTCAATTCCAATTTCCAGGCTTATGAAGGGTAACAGGATATTAATCAGGCAGAATGAAATAATTCCCTCCGACTCTGTTCTAATTAATGGTAACGGAAAAATTGATTACAGTTTTGTAACGGGGGAATCAAAACCGGTCAGCAAAGTTTCAGGTGAGCTGATATATGCCGGTGGTCGGCAAATAGGTGGCATTATTGAACTTGATGTAACAAAGGAAGTGTCCCAAAGTTATTTAACTCAATTATGGAATAATGATATCTTCACAAAAAAGTCGGAAAGTGACTTTACACATTTCTCAAATGTTGTTAGTAAATATTTCACGATTGTTATTTTACTCATCGCCATACTATCCGCGTTTTTCTGGCTACCTGTTAGTGGTTCAATGGCCGTAAATGTTTTTACTGCTATTTTGATCATCGCGTGCCCTTGTGCACTTGCTTTATCAATTCCGTTTACACTTGGCAACACACTCAGGATTTTCGGAAAAAACAAATTCTATGTGAAAAATATCGCTGCCATCGAGGAGATGAGCAGAATAGATTCAATAGTTTTTGATAAAACCGGGACACTTACAACGCCGGGGAAATCCGAATTATCCTTTAATGGTAAAATCCTAACGATGGAAGAACAGTTAATAGTTAAATCACTTGTTAGAAATTCTATTCATCCTCTCAGCCAAAAAATTTACGAATGTCTGGATGGAAAACGATTACACCCTGTAACAAAATTTAACGAGATTACTGGGATGGGTATTGAAGGAGTCGTATTCGGGCATACCATAAAAATCGGATCAAAAAAGTGGATAGGAATGAGTAATGATGACGATGCATGGATTACTAACTTAAAGCAAGAGGAATCGTTTACAACAAGAGTTTATATTTCAATGGATGATGATATGCTGGGATATTTTGAGGTCCTTAATTCTTACCGGAAAGAGATGCGCAGTTTGATTAATGAACTTGATAGAGATTATGACCTTACTCTGTTATCCGGAGATAATGAGGGAGAGAAAAATAACCTGCTGAACTTCTTCAAAAATGATTCAGAATTAATGTTCAACCAGTCGCCTGAAGACAAGTTAAGTTTTATAAAAGAAAAACAATTGAAAAATCAAAAAGTCCTTATGGTAGGAGATGGTTTGAATGATGCAGGTGCTTTAAAGCAAGGCGATGTTGGTATAGCAGTCACGGAAAAAACCGGAAGTTTTTCGCCTGCAAGTGATGCAATTCTTGATGCAGGTAAGCTATATCTTTTATCAAAATTTTTAAGATTTTCAAAGCTGAGTGTTTCTATAATTTTTATTAGCTTTGCGATATCATTCGTTTATAACGTAGTTGGATTGAGTTTTGCAATACAGGGGATTCTGTCACCCGTGGTTGCTGCTATTCTTATGCCACTAAGTTCAATCTCAGTAGTATTGTTTGTAACATTATCAACTAATTTTTTAGCTAAAAGAAGAGGTTTGTTATCTCAGTCTTAATTATACTGATTGCTGTAAGTTTATTTGTTGCATTGTCATTCCTTGGTGCATTTATATGGGCTGTGAAAAGCGGACAGTATAAAGATACGTACACCCCTTCGATAAGAATGCTGTTTGAAAATAGTGATAACAAAAAAACAGAGAAGAAATAGATTATATTCAACAGGAGAATCCATTTATGGAGTTGGAAAAATTTAGTTACGATAACGGAATAGTTAGGAAGTTTGCACTCGTTACGATGCTGTGGGGAGTTGTTGGTATGCTGGTTGGATTACTAATTGCCACCCAGCTATTTGAACCGGCTCTTAACTTTCAGATTCCATTTTTAACGTTTGGCAGAATTCGACCGCTGCATACAAACGCTGTAATCTTCGCATTTGTTGGGAATGCCATTTTTACCGGGGTTTACTATTCACTGCAGCGTCTTTTGAAAACAAGATTATTCAGCGACTTACTAAGTAATATCCATTTCTGGGGTTGGCAGCTAATAATTGTTTCCGCAGCAATTACACTTCCGCTTGGTATTACTACCAGTAAAGAATATGCAGAACTTGAATGGCCGATAGATATTGCTATAACTCTTGTTTGGGTTGTATTCGGAATAAATATGATCGGAACTATTCTTAAAAGAAGAGAAAAACATATTTATGTTGCTATCTGGTTTTACATTGCAACCTGGGTTACCGTTGCTGTCCTTCATATAGTAAACTCTTTTGAAATACCTGTCGATTTTCTTAAAAGTTATTCTCTTTTTGCTGGAGTACAGGATGCACTTGTGCAATGGTGGTATGGTCATAATGCGGTTGCCTTCTTCTTAACAACTCCATATTTAGGGTTGATGTATTATTACCTTCCTAAAGCTGCAAACAGGCCGATCTATTCTTACAGGTTATCAATTGTACATTTTTGGGCTTTGATCTTTATATACATCTGGGCTGGCCCGCATCATCTGCTTTACTCGGCTTTGCCCGATTGGGCGCAATCTTTGGGAACAGTTTTTTCTATTATGCTGATTGCTCCATCGTGGGGAGGAATGATTAATGGGCTATTAACATTACGCGGTGCATGGGATAAGGTTAGAGAAGATCCCATATTAAAATTCATGGTAGTCGCTGTCACAGCATATGGTATGTCTACCTTTGAAGGACCAATGCTTTCGCTAAAGAATGTTAATGCTTTTGCACACTTTACAGATTGGATTATTGCTCATGTTCATATTGGAGCATTGGGCTGGAACGGCTTGCTAACTTTTGGAATGATGTACTGGTTAATTCCAAAATTATGGCGAACTGAACTGTATTCGAAAAAACTGGCAAATGCACATTTCTGGATTAGTACTTTAGGTATTGTCATCTATGCATCATCAATGTATTGGGCTGGTATTGTTCAATCGTTGATGTGGAAACAGTTTGATGCTTTGGGTGTTTTACAATATCCGAACTTCTTAGAAACTGTTCTTCAAATAATACCCATGTATGTCATCCGCGCTTTTGGCGGGGGGATTTATTTACTGGGTGTTTTTATCATGATTTACAATCTTGTTAAGACGATGAAGAAAGGTTCTTTCTCAAAAAATGAAGAAACGGAGGCGATGCCGATTGAAAAGAAAGCTGATGCATTTGTTAGAGGAAGACGTCATCGCTGGCTTGAAGGAAAACCGATCCTGTTTTTGGTCGTTTCTCTTGTAGTTATTTTAATCGGCGGAATAGTTGAGTTTGTACCCACTTTTCTTGTTAAATCGAATATACCAACTATAAGTGCTGTACAACCTTACAGACCGCTGGAACTTCAGGGCAGAGACATATACATCCGGGAGGCTTGTAATAGCTGCCATTCACAATTAATACGACCATTCAGATCAGAAACTGAACGATACGGAGAGTATTCCAAAGCAGGTGAGTATGTTTACGATCATCCGTTTCTATGGGGTTCGAAACGTACCGGCCCGGATCTACACAGAGTGGGAGGAAAATATCCTAACCTCTGGCATTATTTGCATATGGAAAATCCGGAGAGTATGTCGCCAGGTTCCATAATGCCTGCATATCCATGGCTATTAACAAATAATCTGGATATATCTACCACAAAGAAGAAAATAGAAGTTATGCAAAGTTTTGGTGTCCCCTATCCTGAAGGTTATGGTGAAATAGCAAATCAGGATCTTGTAAGTCAGGCAAATGATATTGCAGAAAATCTACAGGAAGCAGGAGTCCCGACTGAACCAAACAAAGAAATAATTGCACTAATTGCTTATCTGCAAAGATTGGGTACAGATATTAAGGTGAATAAATAATTTGTTCATTACAGGTGAAATAAAATGATAAGAAATTATCTTCAATCGATTGAAGGAGTAGAATTATATCCGCTGATTTCTCTGGCTGTGTTCGTAATCTTTTTCATTGTTGTTTTTATCTGGATTTTAAAAGTTGATAAAAACTACATAAAGAAGATGGAAAATCTGCCACTCGAATCGGAGAATAATAGAAATTTAAA
>JASFSF010000152.1:0-6217 GCA_050114555.1 Ignavibacteria bacterium | reverse complement strand
TGAACATATTTTTATTGATGATATTAAGGAATATGTATTAGCAGCAGAAAAGACCGGCTGGGATGGAATAGTATTTGAGGATCCTTCATCTCTAATTGCAGAGTTAAGGGCAAGAAATATTATATAATAAAGGGAGTTTTATTTGGAATTTTATGTTGAACACGACATTGAAAATCAGCTCTTTAAAATAGATATTGACGGTGAAACTGCGTTTGTATCTTATACAATTATGGGAGATACAATTAATTTTGACAGAACATTTACCCCATATACATTAAGAGGAAAAGGTTTGGCAGCAGCGGTTGTTAAGAAAGCATTTGAATTTGCAAAACAAAAGAAATATAAAGTATCCTCAGGTTGTTCATATGTATTAACTTTTGTAAAACGATATAGTAGCTATCAGGATTTAATGGTTTAGTAGGATTATCATAAGGTAAATTATGAAAAATCATATAACTCATGTTATAAAACGAACCGGGGCCACAGTGCCTTTTAAGAAGGAACGAATTTCTAATGCAATATACAGGGCAGTAGTAGCTGTTGGGGGTAGAGATAAGAATACCGCAAACTCTCTTATGACTCAAGTAGTAGAGATTTTGAATAAGAAGTTTACCTCTGGAGAAATTCCTCATATTGAAGACATTCAGGACATTGTTGAAAAAGTGCTGATAGAAAACGGGCATGCAAAAGTTGCAAAGGAATTTATTCTTTACAGGAGTCAGGCCCAAGAAAGAAGAGAGTCTGACACGCGGGAGCATTCAAAAATGAATGAAAATATACCCTGGGCAAAAATCTGGCGCAATCTGGACTGGGCAATATCTCACAATCTTCATACAGTGAAATCGATGAACAAAAGAATTGCCAAAGGAGAATTTGCACAAATCGTTCATGAATCAGAATCATTGTATGAAGATGATGTGTCTCTTACAGCTGAATTAATAATTGAAAAACTGGACAAACTAAGAATGGTAATGATAAGCGGGCCCTCATCATCCGGGAAAACAACCACCACTATTAAGCTGGAAGGAAAATTAGTTAAAAAAGGGTTCAAGTTTAAAGTATTAAATGTTGATAATTACTTTTTTGATCTTGAACTGCATCCCAAAGATGAATTTGGTGACTATGATTTTGAAACACCGCATGCATTGGATCTTCAATTAATTAATGAGCATCTGCAGAAATTGAGCAACGGTGAGGAGATCCTGATCCCTTATTATGATTTTAAAAAAGGTATTCGCACTGGTGAGGAAACACCTTTGAGACTTGGGGATGACGAGCTTTTGTTAATCGATAGTCTGCATGGTTTATTTCCGGAGTTTAGCAAAGATATCAGTGATGATGTCAAGTTTAAGCTCTACCTCGAGCCACTCCTTCAAATGAAGGACAATAATAATACGTATATACAATGGACAGATCTTCGGCTTATAAGAAGAATGTTAAGGGATTCAGTTCACCGGGCTTACAATCCCAAACAAACACTGGAGCACTGGCATTATGTTCGCTCCAGCGAAATGAGAAACATTATTCCTTATGCTTCATCAGCTGACTATATAATTAGCAGCGGGATGCCGTATGAATTGTCCTTATATGCGCATAAACTTCTTTCAAATTTTGAAGAATGGGAGAAGAAATATCGTAACGATCCGCTGAAGGAAGACGCTTACAGGAGATCCAGCAGAATTCTACAGGTTTTAAAATCCATTACCCCTGTAGCTGATGATTCGCCTGTTCCGGCAGATTCTGTCTTGAGGGAATTTATCGGGGGAAGTAAGTTAGACTACTCTTAAACTCGTACCAATCATTACTTTACTGGCAAAATTCTTAAATCCACGTAAGGATTATGCGTCGATTCTCAGTATGAGATTATTGAACTTTGGTCTATACACTACTGTGTGTGGAATAGGGCATTATTCTCTACCTTTATGCCGAAAACGGCTAAAAATGAAGCATTTTAGGAAGGAACAGCAGTTGAATTGTACACCATAATTAATTGCATAATAGCTACAGGATAACTTGAATTATTATTTATTAAGAATGAAAGGTATAAGAAATGAAACATGCAAATATTAAGTTAAACGTATTAATTCTTGCTGTATTTCTTGCTTTTAATCCTCTTGAATTTAACCAGGCACAATATAAATCATCAGAACGAATTCCTGAATCAGACAGAACAAGGAGCTACAATTTATATGATAATTCGAGCAATTCTACTATAAGCGATGCCTCGGATCATAAATATTTTCGTGGGAATCGTTTTGACAAAGATTTTTTAGATGAATACAAGAAGAAAAGGTATTCTAGAAAAGATGATTTTATTGAGGATCGCAACAAGCGTATTGATGAAAGAAGATTTAACGAACGGGTTGAAAACAATCGCATTGAACGGGAAACAAAAACAGATAATTATTTTCATGTTGACAGGACGGGAAGAACTTTATGGGATGGTAAACATTGGGAAATAACCGATTTTCCCCTTAGGATATATGTAAAGGAATCATCGTCTAAATACTACAAACCTATGTATGAAGATTACGTTAAATATGCTATGGATGTCTGGAGAAAAGCAGATGACAGGATAAGTTATACATTTGTGAACTCGAGAAGAGAGGCCGACATATCACTCTATTTTATTGAAGACCTTGGAGACAAGTATGAAGAAAACTATCTTGGATTAACAGAATATGATATGCACAGAGGGAAAATAATTGATTACTCTAAAATTCAAATTAGTCTTATAAAATTCGGTAATGAAATAGTTTGCGATGGCGAAATTAAAGCGACAATTATCCACGAGTTTGGTCATGCGCTTGGATTAGGCCACAGCGAAAATAAAAATGATATTATGTATCCATTTATTGATCCCGGGCACATTGCATCAATGAATTTTAATGAATTATCTAAAGGCGATAAAGAGGCGATAGTTGATGTGATTAGTCTGGGAGATGAAGAAATCTATGTAAGAAAATAATCGAATGATTATAAACGATAAGGGGGATTGTTTATCACTAAACCAACAATGGTAATACCGATGCATTCAAGAATATAAATAATAAGATAATATTCCCTTCTTCATCTTACCTGGAAATTGTAATTAACAAACCAAAAACTCTTTTGTGTTTGCATTACTGTATTCTTGATCGGAGAGAATAATATTTTTCCGGACTAATATAGCACACCAGTCAAAGTTTGTGAGCAAAATCCCATAAATAGGTGAATAATTAGTTTTGGGTAATTAGTGACAAAGTTTGTTATCTTTAGATTAAGGTACCTCCTAATAAAAAATTAGAATATGCTATCCAATAAGCGAAATAAGACTCCAATTATTAAAATGAACAATTCTCATTCTGTGTTGAACGACAGAAACTCCCTGGTTGAAAATTTCAGCAAAATACGTTTATTCACAGAAAAACTATGTGAACCTTTAGTGACTGAAGATTATGTTATTCAAACTATGCCTGATGTTAGTCCCACAAAATGGCATCTTGGACATACGAGCTGGTTTTTTGAATCATTCATACTTAGAGATGTTAACAAAGATTATGAGTCTATAAACCCATTATATGATTACTTGTTTAACTCTTACTATGTGCAAATTGGTGAAAGATGGTTTAGACCGCACCGTGGTCTGTTGTCGCGCCCAACGGTTAAAGATGTTTATGATTATAGAAAGTATGTTAATGATAAAGTGCAAAACTTTATCGAAACAGCGGATGAGAAATCCCTTGCAAAGTTTGCACCGATAATAGAAATTGGGCTAAATCATGAACAGCAACACCAGGAGTTAATATTAACTGACATAAAGCATGTTCTGTCTGTGAATCCGCTTAAACCGGTATATGCAGAAAGAAGTATTAATAAAGAACCACTTCCCGATTCTAAATTAAACTGGATAGAATTTCCCGAAGGAATTTATCATATAGGGTCAGAAGGAAAAAGATTTTGTTACGATAACGAGACCCCAAGGCATAAACAATATTTAAAACCATTTAGCCTGGCAAATCGGTTAGTAACGAACAGAGAGTACATAGATTTTATCGAAAATGGTGGTTATGAAAACACTCCGTTATGGTTATCTGATGGCTGGGCAACAGTTGAAAAAGAAAAATGGAAAGCTCCATTGTACTGGGAAGAGAAAGATGGAGAATGGTGGAACTTCACTCTTAACGGATTTAGAAAAGTAAACCCGGATGAACCGGTTGTACATATCAGCTATTATGAAGCCGATGCTTTTGCAACCTGGCGCGATCTAAGACTTCCAACCGAAGCAGAATGGGAAATCGCAGCAACTGATCTTAAATACAATGGTAATTTTGTTGATGAGATGAACTTTCATCCAAGTCCACTTGAAAAAAATGGAAATGAGTTAATGCAAATGTATGGCGATGTGTGGGAATGGACACGCAGTTCATATTCCCCTTATCCGGGATATAAGCCTTTACCCGGTGCTCTTGGAGAATACAATGGTAAATTTATGAGCGGACAGATGGTTCTCCGGGGTGGATCGTGTGCGACTTCAAAATCACACATAAGAAATACTTACAGAAACTTTTTCCCGCCGCACTCACGCTGGCAATTTATGGGATTACGATTGGCGAAGGATATTTAAAAATATGAGCACACAAGAACAGGAAAAAATACACACCGAGGTTCTTCAGGAAGTTATAAACGGATTAAGCAAACCACAAAAATCACTCCCAAGTAAATATTTTTACGATGAAAGAGGCTCACAATTATTTGATGAAATATGCATACTTGATGAATATTACCCTACTAGAACTGAATTAAAAATATTAAGTGACAACATCAATGAGATAATCTCAAACTTTGGGGATGAATCTGTTCTTGTTGAACTGGGCAGCGGCAGCAGCGTAAAAATAAGATTATTGATAGATCATCTTCCCACATTAGCGGCATACATACCGGTTGATATTTCTACCAATCATTTGCTTAACTCCGCTGAAAATCTGAAAGCTGATCATCCGGAACTGGTTATTCACCCGCTTATAGCTGATTACACAAAAGAGTTTTCATTACCCGAAATAAAAGAACACTACAGAACAATTGATGCGTTTTACCCCGGATCTACAATCGGGAACTTTACTCCCGAAGAAGCAAGACAGTTTCTAGGCAGAATTGCAAAAACCTGCGGGAAAAACAGCAGATTGTTAATCGGAGTTGATTTAAAAAAGAACGTAAAAATACTAAATGCGGCTTATAACGACAGTAAAAATGTTACTGCAGAATTCAACCTCAACATCCTAAATAATATCAATAACCTGGTTTCTGCTGATTTTAATCTGGATAAGTTTACTCATCATGCATTTTATAATGAGGTTGAGGGAAGAATAGAAATGCATTTAATCAGCAAAGAAAAGCAATCCGTTCATATAGACGATCATACTTTTGATTTTGAGAAAGATGAGACAATCCTAACTGAATACTCTTACAAATACACTCTTGATGAGTTTGCAGAGCTTGCAAGGGGAATTTACAATGTTGAAAATGTATGGGTAGATGAAAGCAATTTATTCAGCGTGCAGTTTTTACGGACTTTATAAATATCTATAAGACAGTTTCCATTGCACTATTAATGTCACACTGAGCTTGTCGAAGTGTGGCTTCATTATATAATGTCAGTCTTCGACAGGCTCAGACTGACAAATAGGGAACAAACAGATTACAAATTCATTCCTGTGCTTCCATTCCCATATTTGCCCATTCTTCCTTTGCCGGTCCATAAACTCCCGGGACTTTTAATCCTGCCAAACGCATTACAACCGTCAACTGTCCCCTGTGATGCGCCTGGTGTTTAATAAGCACTGTTAGAATAGTTCCTTTCTTCCAGGTTTGTTCGTACATATTAACTTCTTCATTCAGTGATTTATCGTTCCATTCATTCTGTAATGCACTTATCATTCCATTGGATGATCTTTTATATTCATCACAAATTTCTTTTTTTGTGGCCGGAACGGGTGCATCTTCAGGTGTTGCATCAAACTTTAGTCCTGAACGCTGAACCATCTCTCCAATGGTGGTTACAAGATGCCATGCTATTCTACCAGGTGTTCGGATATTATCATTAAACTTTTTTTTTATTGCAGCATCTGTAAGCTGGTTAAAAATTTTAAGAGTCGCTTCGGATTCATATTTCCACTCTGTTAAGAAATCTGATAGTTTGTTGTACATATTATATTCCTTTCAATTTTTAGAAACCGTT
>JASFSF010000151.1:0-6238 GCA_050114555.1 Ignavibacteria bacterium | reverse complement strand
CGCCTACCACCAAACCAATTGTAACCTGTCCGATCAATTTGTACCTGGCTACCAAACCGTTTGGATATTTTTTTACAACTTTCAGATAGTCATCAAGAAAGCCAACTGCTCCTAACCAAAGCGTACCCAATGTAATTAAAATAATGTAGGTACTTTTAACATCTGCCCACAACAAAACAGGAATGAAGACAGAAAGAATAATTATAATTCCACCCATTGTCGGTGTTCCGGATTTCGACCAATGAAATTTTGGACCATCTTCTTTTTTTGTTTCACCAATCTGATTTTGCTGGAGAAGTTTAATTACTTTGGGGCCGATATAAATAGCAATTATTAGTCCGCTAATAGCAGCTATTGCAGCACGAAAGGTTATGAATTGAAAAATATCGAAACCAGGTGGTGCATATATTTTGTTTATGTAATCGAACAGATAGTACAGCATTAATTTTTCACTTTATTTAAAATGGCTTCTGAAAACTCCTCCATTCGCATTCCTCGTGATCCTTTTACAAGGATTACTTTGTTTGCGAATTCATAAGTATTTAAAAAGTCTAATAACGATTTTCTCGTTCTGAAATTTCTTGCGATTATTTTTGGTGAGTTTAATTTTTCTGTTAACGATCTCATTGATGAGCCAATAGAATAAACCTCGTCAATTCCCGTATTTATTATTTGATTTGCGAGAGACTGGTGAAGTTTTATCCTGTCTTTTCCCAGTTCAAGCATATCTCCCAGTATCAAAACTTTTCTTTTATATGATTTAATTTTCTTTGCTAAGTCAATCGCGGACTTCATTGAGTCAGGACTTGCATTGTAGCTATCATCAATAAGGATTGCATTTTTCTTTTTGAGAACTTTTAATCTTCCACCGGTTACCGCCAGTTTTTTAGTGCCCTCATTGATATGTTTATTCGACAAGCCAAGCTCGAAAGCAATTGCGACCGCTGCCAGATAACTTGATGCACTTTGTTCACCATAAAGAGGTAGAGTGTTTTCAATTATTCTGTTTTTATATTTCACTCTTACAACAGGTCTTCCATCATTTGTATATCCTGTTATCTTACCCGAGACATCCGCGTTCCTGCTAAATCCGAAAGAGAAAAATTCATCGAACCGTTGTGAATAGTCTTTCAGCATTGGATCATCATAATTGATAAATAACTTTCCTTTATGTTTATCTGTTATATCAAACAATTTGCTTTTTTCTTTAAGTACTCCTCTCTTGTTTTTTAAATACTTAAGATGTGAATTTCCAATGTTTGTTATTAATGAGTAATCAGGTTCAAGAATATTTGCAGAGTATTCTATTTCGCCAAAATGATTCGTGCCCAATTCGGATACAAGTAAATCATGCCTCTCATTGGTTGACAAAATCGTAATCGGAACACCAATATGATTGTTGTTATTGCTTATCGTCTTATTCACTTTATACTTTTCTTCTAACAATGTTGCCAGCATATCCTTTGTAGTCGTTTTACCTGTGCTTCCTGTTATTCCAATAATTTTTGTGTTCAGTTTTCTTCGCCACATATTTGCAATATATCCTAGTGCTTTAGTTGTGTCAGTTACAGTAATTATCGGAATGTCGATATTATCAAACTCATTCAGATTCCTTCGATTTATCACCACAGCAGATGCTCCGTTTTTCACAGATTTTCCAACAAATTCATGACCATCAAATCGTTTTCCTTTGATTGCAATAAATAATGATCCCTTCCTGATCTTTCTCGAATCGATGGTAATATGACTAACCGGTTTAAAATCATCCGGGCTGTAAATCCTTGCTGTTGGTATTTCAAAAACATCTTCAATATTTAATCTTACCTTTTTCAAACACCTAAATATTTCTCAGCTTTTTCTTTATCAGAAAAATGTGAACGTTTGCCTTTAATCTCTTGGTAATCTTCATGTCCTTTACCGGCAATCAATACTATTGCATCATCATTGCTTTGTTTTATCGCTTCTTCTATTGCATCCGCTCTTTCTTCAATAACGGTATAATTATCTTTAGTAATACCTGAGATTATACTATCTATTATTTTGTTGGGATTTTCATCTCTCGGATTATCTGATGTTATTATTACCTTATCACTTAATGTTGTAGCAATCTCTCCCATTTTAGGTCGCTTACTGCTATCACGATTACCGCCACAACCAAAAACTGTAATTACTTCTCTACCTGTACTATTCAATTTTCGTAGAGTAAATAACGCCTTCTCAAGGCTATCCGGTGTGTGTGAATAATCTATCACTACATTTTTTTGTCCGTTTGTTATAACTTCAAACCTGCCCGGAATCTGCGGTGTGGTTTTAATTCCATTAATTATAATTTCCTCATCAATTCCGTTAAGTTTACCAATTGCAAATGCAGCACACGCATTGTAAGCGTTGAACTCTCCGACTAAAGTCGTCTCTATTTTATATTCATTCTTTTTATGCTGGAGGTTAAATGAGGTTCCATTGAAGTTGTAGTCAATTTCATTGATGAAAAAATCTGCATTCGACAGAGTTCCAAAACTGTATTTAGTTGCAATACAATCCGCAACTATTTTATTACTGTTATGATCATCAACATTATAGATAGCGAAAGCATCTTTGTTTAAACTATCAAACAATATTTTTTTTGTATTTAAATAATTGCCAAACGTTTTATGGAAATCGAGATGCTCGGCTGTGATATTCGTAAACACGGCAGAGTTATAGCTTAAACCGTGAACTCTTTTAAGTGACAGGGCGTGTGATGATACTTCCATAACTGCATTATCGCAGTTCTTGTTCACCATATCAAAAAGCAGCTTATTAAGATCATTTGATTCAGGTGTGGTTAAATTTGAATCAATGAACCTTTCACCGATATAATTAGATATTGTCCCAAGCATACCTGTCTTAAAACCAGCTGTTTCAAATACGTTTTTTAAAATGTAAGAAGTAGTTGTTTTACCATTCGTTCCGGTTATTCCTACCAGGTTTAGTTTTGAGGATGGTTGATTATAATATATATGTGATATTTCAGCTAATGACTTTCTGGAATCACCAACTAATATTTTAGCTGCATTATTATGAATAAACGATTCATCAGAAACCGAATCATCATTTTCAACAACTACAGCAACTGCCCCGGAGTTTAATGCATCAATAATAAAATCATGTCCATCCACTTTAAAACCCTTAATAGCAACAAACAAAGAATCCCTGACAACTTTTCTAGAGTCGTATTCAATACCGCTTAATTCATCATTTCTGACATTTCCAGATATCTTAATCACATTAAGTCCATTTAATAAATCATTAAGCTTCATTAGTAAATATTGGCTCCGTTTATTGATGATTCGGAACAAATAATCTGACAGATTTTATTTCTATTAATTTGAGATCCGGGATTAATACTCTGATAGGTTACCAGACCCGAACCTGATATATCGTATTTCAAACCAAGTGAATTCAGAGTAACCAGCGCTTCTTTAATTGAAAGTCCTCTGAGGTCGGGCATGAAATCATTCTGAGGACTGTAATCATTGTTCACAGAAACAATCGAATTATCAACAACATTTAAATTTTCATTCTCTGCTTCAATTGAAGTAAATATCTTTTCATTTAACTGAGGTGAACTATCATAAATTTCAGAATCTTGAAAATTTTGATGATCAACATCAAGAATTCTTTCAGTGATTCGTCTAAATATTGGTGCTGCCACCTTTCCACCATACTGATTTACTTGCGGCGAGTGTAAGAGCACCAAACAAATCACCTTTGGATTTTCAGCAGGGAAAAATCCTATGAACGATGCATTGTGATTATCATGCGAATATTTTCCACCAACAATTTTCTGAGACGTACCGGTTTTACCACCAACGGTTATATTATCAACTTCTGCTAAAGAACCTGTACCATTTTTCACTGCGCTTCTCAGAAACATTCTAAGTTTTTCAGAACTTTTTTCAGATATGACCCGGCGAACTGCATTTGGAGAAGAATTGAATTTCACATCCCCGTCTTTCCCAAATCTCTGTTTTAATAAATATGGTTCATAAAGTATCCCGCCATTAATGATTGCAGAATATGCCGTGATTAACTGCAGAGGTGTTACCGAGACTTCGTATCCAAAAGACATAAAGGTCTTAGTATAATTCGACCATTGGTTAGGTTTTTTTAATCTTCCTTTAACCTCTCCGGGTAATGTAATAGAAGTATAATTTCCCAGGCCAAAAGCTCGCAAATATTTATAAAACGTGTCATCATCCAATCGTTGAATGAGCTTCGACATTCCAATGTTACTAGATTCTTCGAGTACGCCTTTAACCGTTAAATAAGTGTGTTTAAACGGATCCCTAATATTATCCTTTCCGAATTCGTAATTACCGTTCTCAACATAAACCAACTCATCTTCCTTGCATTTACCAGCATCAATGAGTGCTGCCATGCTAAGACCCTTGAAAGTTGATCCCGGCTCATAAACATCGGTTATCGCTTTGTTTCTTCTATGGTTATCGTCATACTTCCAGTATTGATTCGGATCATAATCTTCAATATTGGCCAGTGCCAGAATTTCCCCTGTATTCGGGTTCATTATGATTCCTGTTGCAGATGCTGCAGAGTAAGTATCGATTCCGATTCTCAACTCTTCTTCAAGAATCATTTGATAATTTTTATCAATGGTCAGGACTAGGTTGTCGCCGGGGATTGCTTCCCTTATCTTTTCATCAGCTACTGAAACAACTCTACCAATTGCATCCCGCTCAACAATCCGGGAACCATTTTCCCCTTTCAAGTATTTTTCAAAATACTTTGCAACACCATTCATTCCTATTGATTCAGTATTCATATAACCTAACACGTGTGAAGCTAAAGATCCGTACTGGTAAACACGAGTTGGTTTATCAACAGTGAAAAGTGCTCCAAGTTTTATATTATCTAATTTTGATGCGGTCTCAACCGGGACTTTCTTTTCGATACAAACAGTTTTGTCCTGTTGACTCATTAGCTGAATGTAATGTGATTTCGGTTTGTTAAATAATTTGGAAAATCTTTGTGGTAATTCTTTTTTCCAATTGGAAGTAATTATTCTTAGGTCTAAGTATACATCCACATCGTGGCGGTTGTACACAAGAAGCAGATTATTTCTATCGTATATAAATCCCCTCTCGGCAATTATAGTTTCAAGTTTAGTTTGCTGTTTTTCTGCATAATATTTTAATTCCTCACTTTTTACTACCTGTACTTCGAATAATTTTGCCATAATTCCTGCAAACAGGCATAAGACAAGAAAGACAATTATGAGTAAGCGGGAATTATTCATACTTTGAATTTATTTTTTCAATTGCTTCATTAATAAGTTTTCTATTAACACTGATCAACACTGATGGTAAAACCTGTCTTTTCATACCAAGTTTGTCTCCTGCTATCCTAACAATCCTGTTCTCAGCGCTAAGTTCCTGGAATTCTGCTATAAGTTTTACCTTAAGTGTTCTTTGATCGCTTATTGCTTTTTCTATCTCAGTTTTTTCCCTGGCTAATTCTTCATTTTTAAATCTCAATCCAACGCTTGCCAGAACAATTGATGTAAGTATCACCAAAACAATCAGGAATCTGGCTATCATTGGTTTGGAACTGTTATTCATATTCTCTCTGCCACTCTTAGCTTGGCACTTCTCGCTCTAATATTTCTTTTAATTTCCGACTCAGCTGGTACAACTGGTTTTTTTGTAATTATTTTAACTCTTGATTCCTTATCACAAGTGCAAACAGGGGCGTCTTTCGGACATATACAATCCAATACTTCATACTTAAAAAATTCTTTTACTATCCTGTCTTCTAAAGAATGATATGCTATTATGACCAGTCTGCCCCCGGGTTTTAAAACTTTTAATGAATTCGATAAAAACTGTCTCAGGTTTTCCAGTTCATTGTTTACTTGTATCCGTAAAGCCTGGAATACTCGTGATAAAGTTTTAACCCTAAAACGCTCCGGTGTAATTTGCCCAATCAATGTTTTCAGTTCGCCTGATTTTGTTATTCTCTTTTTCTGTCTCTCCTTGGAGATCAGCCTTACTATCTTACGGGAATTCTTCTCCTCTCCAAATTCATAAATAATCTTTGCCAGACTTTCCTCATCATACTCGTTTATAATGTCAGCAGCTGTGGTCTTTAAATTTTTATCCATTCTCATATCGAGTGTTGCATCCTGGCTGTAAGTAAAACCTGCAGAAGAATTATCTAACTGGTAAGATGAAACTCCCAG
>JASFSF010000150.1:0-6280 GCA_050114555.1 Ignavibacteria bacterium | reverse complement strand
ATTCGGGTGAGAGTTCTTTTAAAATGATTAGGAGTCCAATGCCAAATTTTGAGATCATATCAAATGGCAGTTCTCATTATAAAGGCGATTTTTATAAAGATTTGAACTCCGGCTGGATTCAAAAAGTAGAATTCAGCGAAATAGTAGTTGCTGAAACTTCACTCCCTCAGCCTCCAAATAAAATAAATGCTGTTATTGAGCGGGAAATAATTATCAGGAATGTGAATGCAGAAGAATTTGTTGATTAATTAATTGCATAATATCAATCCCAGCAATCGCCGAATTTGAGATAAATGACTACACCGGGCAAAAAGTTTTTAAAATTCTCAGAACTAACTCATTAACCAGGTCCCCACAATAAGCTTGTAGAGTGGAGTCAACATACTAATATACACCAAGAGCCAATTTCAAGTGCAACCGTACGCTCTTGATAATAGTGTGTCGACTCCAATCAATATTATATCACTTGCCTATCAGCAATAAAATACCCGTTATCAGGGCAATTATAGCCATGATTATACCCCAACTGGGTATGCTGATACTAAAAAGCGGGATTAGTCCTGTCAATACAAACCAAACTCCTGCCAACATTATACCAATGTTTTTTCCCTTCATTTCCTCCTCCGGGTTAGTGGTTAGTTGATTAACGTTTAAAACGTACGAATTCCAAACGAATTTACCAAAAGATTTTTAGCCCGTTTTGGCTAATTCTGTACTAAAAATTAAAGAAAGGTTTGAATTTAAATCCCCCGAATATTTATTCTCAGAATCTAATTGAATCTAAAGACATATAACTATAATCATTTTCTAACTGTCCTTGCACCAAAAAACGGTCCTGCCCGATGACCAATGTGAGGTAAAAACTTAACTGTAATATAATCTTTATTGTTGGTTAAATCGGGCGGAATATCATATTGAACATTTATAAACTCACCATCTTTTTTACCTGAAATATTTTCCGTTGCAATCTTTGTATCATCTACCAAAATATCAAAAGATTTGGAACCTGTAAATCCTCCCCAATAATTTACAACCACGGCCATAGCTGTATCCGGATCAACTTTTAACTCATAAGATAACCAGCCGCCCCTATCGGCTACTCTGGCTTTTTTATGTTTAAAATCTACAATCCGTGTTTGTTCACCTTTAAAATTGTGATCTGTTTCCTGCTGTATTTCCCCGGGCTGAAAGAAATCGAATGTTTTTCCCTCAAGTTCTTCTTGCTGCTTCATTTTTATTTCATATTGAAGCTGATATTCTTTCCATCCCTCTTCACTATAAATATCCCAATAAACTGAATATCTTCTATCATATATCTCATAAAACGGCAGCAAAGTAAAACTACGGGGATTGCCAACTCCATCAATAAGTTTAAATCTATTGATTTCCTCTTCTACCTTCCGAAACAATTTATCAGGCTCTCTCTCCTTAGTTATGATCACGGGTACATAATCTGGATTATCCGCATCCGGATCATCAACAGGACCAAGGTCTCCTGCCAAAACCAGCGGGCCATACATAACTACTAGCCTGTTCGAATCATCAGGCATAGTTTCCAGTCTTAGATTAAAAGGAAATGTTACATCAACTACATCACCATTATGCCATTCTCTATTGAGTGAAATAAAACTTTCCTTTGGTTGATCTACACGTTCACTGATGCCGTTTATAGAAATGTTTATTCCCTTTTCTACCCAGTAGGGGTATCGAATGTATAACATAAATTTCTTAGGAGTCTCACATTCTAATATTAATGTTGTTCCCTGCTCTTTTGGGTAACCTGTTGACTGCGTTACTTTGACTCCCATTTCTTTCCACTTAACAACAGATGCAATAAACTGGACAACATACAACTCATGGTCGTTCTTAAAATAAATATTCCTGCCGTACTTGGAGTGATTTTCCATACCCGTACCGACGCAACAGGTAAAACCAAACGGATCTTCATAATTTTTATATCCTCCCATTTCCAATGAAAGATTATATATCACACGACCATCCCCAGGATGCTGGGAAGACAGGATTTGATTAAACAATGCCCTTTCGTAATAGTCGGCCACATCGGCACGTGGATTCCACTCAAATAGGTGACGAGATAACTTAAGCATATTATAAACATTACAGGTTTCCGTCGTCTCATCACTCAGGCGGCTACGCAACTGATCGGGTTGACCAAAGTATTCGTGATTGCCATGTCCACCTGTAACATATGAGTGATGGTTAACTACACGGTTCCAGAAATATTCTGCAGCCTTTTTATCGTTTATATCGCCGTTTATTTCATATCTTCGTGCTAATCCAATTAACTTGGGAACTTGAGTATTTCCATGTTTGCCGGGTAAAATATCAATCCCCTCTGCAAGAGAATCCAAAATTGCTTTGTGATGAAATTTCTTTGATAGGTTTAGGTATTTTGTATTCTTTGTATCTGCATAGAGATCAGCAAGCACTTCATTGATTCCGCCATGCTCGCATTCCAGCATTTTTTGAACTTGTTCATCATCTAAGCTTGCGACAATTGAATAAAGCCAATCAGCAAATTTAGTTTCAACCTCCAACGCCTTCTCAACACCGCATAAATGATAAGCATCACGTAAACCCGCCATTACCTTATGTTGTGTATAATATGGTGCCCAAATTCCATTAAGGTAAAAACTTTGGGATTTAATAATACCCTTGACTATTTCGTCTTCAAAAATCTTTTTACCATTTGGAAATGCACCGATGTATCCATCGCCATCTACAAGCTGGCATTCCTCCAGCTCATCCACAATATATTTTACCCTATCAAGAAACTGTAAATCATTTGTGGTTCGATACATTAATGCACAGGCACTCAAATAATGACCCAGACTATGCCCGGCTAAGCTTTCAGATTCCCATCCACTGTAATGGTTTGCTTTTGGTTTTAAGCCCGATTCTATTCTAAATTTTGATAAAAATCTATCCGGTTCGTATGTAAGCAAAACCTTTCTGTTTAGTTCCGTTGCTTTTTTAAACGGACCATCTAATAAAGTTACATCATTTAAGTCAAAGTGATGGACAGGTTTACGATCTTCATTTTTATTACTTGAACAGGATATGCATAAAGCAATAACTAAATTTAATAACAGAAGATATTTTGTTACTTCAAATAAACACATAAATAATCTTTCACTAATTCTAGGTTTTATTAGAAGTACTTTAGATGAGGATACCTACATCCTTCCAGGCGCTCTCACTCCGAGTATCCTAAGCCCGTTTTGCAGCACTTGTTTTGTCGCTTCTGCCAGGGCGAGCCTTGCCTCAGCAAGCTTCTTTTCGCTACCGAGAATTCTGCAAAATGTATAAAACTTATGGAATGCTGTTGCCAGATCTTCCAGGTAAGTACAGATCCTGTTAGGCTCAAAATTTTCTGCGGCGTATAATACTTCTTCATCGTATTTGTTCAACTTCTTAATCAATTGCTGTTCTTCGTCTTTAGTCAGCAGATCTAAATTATCCAACGATGAAACTATATTCTCTTCTTTTACAGTTTTTAAAATAGAACAAATCCGAGCGTGAGCATATTGCAAATAAAATACGGGATTTTCATCGGAATGTTTTTTTGCTAGAGTCAAATCAAAATTCATATGAGAGGAAATGTTCCGCATATTGAAGAAATATCTCACAACATCGCTGTCAACATCTTCTACCAATTCATCCAGGGTAACATAATTGGCTTTGCGTGTAGACATTTTTACAACCTCCCCATTTTCCATTATAGTAACAAACTGATGGATAAGTACCTTAACTTTTTCAACATCGTAACCAAGAGCTTTTACTCCGGCAAGAACATCGGGATATGTTGCTGCATGATCCGACCCGAACAAATCAACTATGAGATCGTAACCTCTTTCAAACTTGTTTTGATGATATGCAATATCGGGTAAGCGATATGTCGGTTCGCCGGTAGCTTTAACGATTACTTTATCCTGCTCACCACCAAGTTCGGAAAGCTTCAACCATACGGCATTATCTTTTTCATAAGAAAGCTTTTTAGATTTAAAAGTGGATAACAATTCCTCAATTTTATTTTCATCGTATAACTTTTTCTCATTGGAAAAAATATCAAATTCAATGTCCAGGTTTTTCAAAGTTGTTTTTATATCATTAAAGATCTCCGCCTCAGCCTTATCCTTAAACATCCCTTCGGCATCTTCTTCCTTTAATTCATCACCGAATTCGTCAACCATTTTTTGAGCAATATCTTTAATGTATTCGCCCTGATAATAATCATCCGGCAAATCAATTTTGTCTCCAAGCAATTCCAGATATCTTAACCTTACGGAATCACCCAGCACTCGCATTTGCCTTCCGGCATCATTAAAATAATATTCTCTCTCAACCTGGTAGCCTATAGCTTCAAGCAGATTGGCAACCGTATCCCCGATAACAGCATTTCTGCCATGACCTACAGTCAAAGGTCCTGTAGGATTAGCAGAAACAAATTCCACATTTGCTTTTTTCCCGCTGTATTTATTCGATTTTCCAAAATCAGCTTTCTCATCAAATATTCTATTTATAATCCGGGCTACATATTCGGGAGTAAAAAAGAAATTTATAAATCCGGGTCCGGCAATCTCTATCTTGCTTACTATGCCAGAATCATATTCAAGTTTTGAAACTATTTCCTCTGCAATACTCTTAGGATTTTTCTTTAGCTGCTTTGTCAATATCATTGCTGCATTACAGGATAAATCTCCGTGCGATTCTATTTTAGGAACATCAAAACTTAATACGGTATCAGAAAGATATGCTAACTTTTTAGAGGCATTATCAAATATTTTGTATAAATATGATTTCAAGTTAAATGTTATTTTATCTGTAAGATTTGCATCGCTACAAAAATAAGTAAATAAGGAGAGGATTTGAAGAGTGAACATCAATGGTCATTCAGGAGGAATTCTTTTAGCATACCATATAACCGAGGAAAAGTTTCTCATTTAATTTAACAGGATTCTTACCGAATGACAGGAAAAGATTAAAAACATCATTCAGCAATATCTGATTCAGCCGGATCCGTTACTGTTGTAATCTCAGCGTCTCCCCAAAGTTTTTCAAGATTATAAAATTCCCTGGATTCTTTTCTAAATATATGTACCACAACATCTACATAATCCAGCAGAACCCAGTTCAATGCCTGGTATCCTTCACGATGCCAGCATTTTATTCCTTCATCGTGCAAAGTTTTATCGACATCATCCGCAATTGCCTTAACCTGTATATCGGAATCAGCGGAACAGATAACAAAATAATCTGCAAATGAAGCAAGACCTATTAAATTCAGTATAACAACATTGTATCCTTTTTTATTGAAAATAATGTTTGCAATTTTATTCGTAAAGTCTTTCGAATCCAAGATTCACCTTTTATAAGTTTTTAAATAATTGTTTATAATCTTTGCCTATGATTAATGTGACATCGAGGAAATAATCTTTATTTACCTGATTGATAATTCGGTTATCATTCATTCCGATAACACCAGCCAGAAGCCTGGCATTTTTAATATTTCCGGCTCTATCAATTATTATCGATTCATCAATATTAAATGATCTGTAATTCCCTGTATGTACTACATCAAAATTTTCCTTTCTTAACATTTCAGTAAACTTATCAGCAATGGCATCAACACCACATCCGTTTAATACTTCTATTTGAATTATCTTTTCTGTTTGATTGAGTTTCCCCGACTCATCGTTAATGTTAAACGCTCCAAACCTATCCAATAACCTGTAACCCAGGAATAGTATAACCAGTGTTAAAATAACTAATGAAGCGTTTATGAAGTGACTGAATGTTAAGCCGGCAATTTGATTTTTTTTTTGCCTGGTTTTTTCTTTCAAATGATTCCCTCGATTTCTTCAAAATTACTTGAGATCATTCGATCGAAAATGTTAATATAATTAATTTTAATAGTTGAAAGGATCTCCATAAAAACCATTATAAAAACCAGAGTACGGATTATAATATCCGGTATAAGGGATATTTCTGTATTGCAGAGAAATGTATAAATCTTTATAAGGATGATAATTAACAGCAGCTTTACTTATATATATTTTGTTCAGATTCTTATTGAAAGCTTCGCCAAAGGAGCTATAAGGCGAAAATGAAAAGCTGATATCCATCTGGACATTCAAATTGTTCATTAACTTATAATACATACTATTTGTATATGTGCCCAATGAAACTCCATAACCGCCGAAAGAAGAATATGACAGAGCGAATGAATGCCTCATAATAAAATTCCCTGAATTCATAA
>JASFSF010000149.1:0-6293 GCA_050114555.1 Ignavibacteria bacterium | reverse complement strand
CACCAAAATTACTACTAGTAAAAAGTAATGTCAAGAAACAGAATTTGGAAAGTACTTGTTTAAACCCAACATGTTGTTTAAGATTTAGAACACTACAGAGTCATTTCAACAAAACCATTTTCTTGCACTCAACAAAATCCCAAATCTGGATGACATAAAAATAAATGCCGCTTGGGAGATCACTTGCATCGAATCTAACCACATAATTGCCAGAGGTTTTCTCATCGTTAACAAGGATAGAAACTTCATTACCCAACAAATCATATACCTTAAGTGTGACAAACCCTGTCTCAGGAATATAAAATTTTATTTTCGTTTCAGGGTTGAATGGATTAGGGTAGTTTTGCGAGAGTGAAAAATCAGATAGCTTTACAGGATTTTCATCTTCCACAGAAACAGGATTCCCATACTCTTCACCACCAATTACGGTATAATATAGCTCTGTTGACCACGGGCTTGATCCAGGCCACGGTGGTTCCCCCGGAGAATAAAGATGATATAGCCCAAATTTATCAGATAGATTCACATACCTAAGAATTAATCCATCCAATCGATACTGAAGAGTTCTCGAACTAAATCCAAAAATATCCATTGTATCTATACTGATTAACTCTACACTCCAGGCATACTCTGATTCCGGAAAATATGGATCATTTAATAATACAGATAAATTTATAATAGTGTCTTCACTATTGTGGAAAGTATTATAGTAATAAATAAAGTTAGTATCAGCTCTAACCAAACTACCACCAATTAAGTCCGATCTACTTAAAACAAAATAAGTTTGGTTGTTTTGTAATATTGAATCTCCAATAACCTGAACTGACAAATAGGATGTATCTGGCGGAGTACCAAAAGACGAATATACTGTATAATAATTCCACCTGTCACCAATCCCAAGCGGATAGTAATCCTGAGCTATAACATAATTGCTTTTAAAAATAAATATAGAGAAGAGAAAAAGAGATACAATTATTGATTGTACTAATTTCATAATGCACCCCCATTGTAGTAGTTAATGAAATACAATAAAAAATTAAAAAGAATATGATGTGAAAATCAAGAACAAGCCTAGGTTTATTTTATACTGACCTCAAGTATTTGTAACTGTTTATTAGCTTCAAAAGGTCAATTACTCTAAATACACGTATTTTTATTGATTTGTGTAAGTTTTTATTAAATTTATAGCAATTAAAAATTATTGAGTTAACTATCACATTTGGATTTAAGAAAGCAATATTTGATTCAAGGTCTTACTGCTGCAGCTAATAACTTAAGATTGACATCACACCAACTCGAAGTTTTGGGTTTGTTAAAAGAATGTATTACTAATTCCGGGGATGTGGGAACAGATCTAGCCAAAATGAAGAGTATTACAGAACTCTCAACTCTCGGGATTAGATTAAGCGATTTATATAATTATATTTCAGCAGAAAAAGTTGACTACTTTAATATTAGTGAACAGTTCACTTCTCACAGTCAAAATCTGATTAATGTTTTAAACCGGGTCCTGGAGCATGACAATCCTGAATTAATAAAGAATGCAATAAATAAAATTAAATCAGATTCTGAAGTTAAACGGGAAATAAAATCTGAAATTCACAACAATTTTGAAGAGGGTGAAAAAGAAAAATTAAAATCAGACAACCTGATCAATCAGGAAACAGGTCAGCAGATTGACGAAGAAAAAGGAGTTTTCAGTAATTACGAAAGTACAATTCTGGAACCTATCAGGCCTATTGATGCGATGCTAAAAAAGCTTGCAAAAAATGAAGTTAATTATGAAGACCTTTCAAAATTTGCTGAGATTATGAAGATAAATGGAGAAATTTCAGAGAAAAGCGGTTTCGAGATTATAAGCAAGATGCACAACATTTTGTGCAGGGCATTACTATTAATTAAATCGCGGAATATCGTACCGGATAAAAAAGTTATCCTGTCAATGAGATCCTGTTTAATTGTAATTGTCGCCATTGTTAAGGGTAAAGATGTAGATATAACTAACTATTTGATTAAAGCTGAAGATTTCGAACGTGAAATCTCATCAACAAAATTCGGGAATTAAGGAAAAATGAATATATATGCAGTGATTATGGCCGGGGGAGTTGGCTCAAGATTCTGGCCAAGAAGCAAAAAGAAAACTCCTAAACAACTTCTAAAAATATTTGGCGACCGGACAATGATCCAGCAAACTGTAGATAGATTAGAAGGATTGGTGAAGAGTGAAAATATTTATATAATAACTAACAAAATTCAAAAAGCAGGTATTCTTACCCAACTCTCACAAATACCTGTTGAAAATATAATTGAAGAACCTTTTGGAAGAAATACTGCTGCTTGCATTGGGCTGGCTTCTGTTCTGATATCGAAAAAAGATCCGGATGCTGTTACCATTGTCCTTCCGGCAGATCATATAATTAGAGGTGAAAAGGAATTCCACGACACATTATTAAAAGCAATTAACTTTGCGAATGAATCTAAAGGATTGGTAACAATAGGCATTCAACCATCCAAACCAGAAACTGGTTATGGTTACATTCAGATTGATGAAAATTCAGTTACCGACGGTATATACAAAGTGCGTACTTTTGCAGAAAAACCTAATTACGACACTGCCGTTAGATTTGTAGAGAGTGGTGACTTCTTCTGGAACAGCGGTATGTTTATCTGGCGAATCGATGTTATACTAGATGAAATGAAAACTTATTTACCCGAACTTTATGAAGGGCTTACTAAAATATATGGTGCAATCGGAACAAAAGAATACGAAGAAGTATTGAATACAGTTTATGGACTCGTAAAGAAAATTTCAATTGACTATGGAATTATGGAAAAGTCGAAAAAAGTCAATTTAACGAAAGGTGAATTTGAATGGAGCGATATAGGAAGCTGGGAAGCAGTTTACGAACTAAGCCCTAAAGATGATCAGGGTAATGCGAGAGTGGGAAATGTATATCATGAATCATCCAGGAATTCATATGTGTATTCACCGGACAAATTTGCAGCAATAATAGGTGTCGATAATATTATTGTAATCAACAATCACGATTCCTTATTAATTTGTGATCGAAGCAGAGCTCAGGATGTAAAAAAAGTAATCGATTACCTGAAGATCAATGAACTTTCAGAATATTTATAATTTCGGTTAAACTCTGAATGAGAAAACTTATTACAGAAGAAGATGTGGCAAAAGCAATAAAGAGGGGAAGCAGTGTAATTGCTGCAGATGAAAGTACAATATTCACACCACTTGCTTTAGATCTAATTAGAAGCAAGAAAATTCAAATAATTAAAAATGAAGTACACGAATATTCGTTATCTTATTCAACTGTTAAGTTTCCATTTAAGAAGATATCGATTGGATCAGACCACACCGGATTTAAGATTAAAAATGTTCTTATCAAAGTATTGGCTGAAAAGTCGTATCAGGTTTACGATCTTGGAACAATGGATGAAAAGTCATGCGACTTTCCGGATTTTGCAGAAGCAATAGCTGAAAACGTTCAATTAGGTAAATCTGATTGTGGAATTATTCTGGATGCTACGGGTATTCCTTCAGCAATTACAGCAAATAAACTTGATGGAATAAGAGCTGCTACATGTTACAATGAATTTTCGGCAAAAAGTTCCAGAAGTCATAATGATGCAAACATTCTTGTTCTGGGAGCAAAATCATTAGGTGAAGAGACTATAAAATCCATAGTCGAAGTTTGGCTGAACACACCATTTGAAGGTGGCCGGCACCAAAGACGACTGGATAAAATTACTGGCATCGAAAGAAAATATAAATCCTGATTTTGTTAATTGGCCTCGCTCATTTATTTTTGTTTTTCAAAAAGTATCATTAAGATAAAATTAGAAATTAAGATCATCCTTCCAAATACTCACAATTTTTTCAGTACAGCAGAGGATTCACTTTGTATCTAATCCATTCTGAGATAGTTGAAAAGATAGTACTGCCAAATAGCGTTTACATACTTAAAATTTACTCTCCGACTGTAGCTTCAAAGATAATACCTGGACAATTTTTGAATATTAGGGTATCAGAGTATTCATATCCTTTATTACGCCGACCGTTTAGCATATGTGACGTTGAAGATGATTTTATCTTTATTTTGTACAAAACTTTTGGCGAAGGTACAAAATTAATGGCTGAAAAATCAGTTGGTGATAAACTTGATATTCTTGGTCCACTTGGACAAGGATTTAATTTTGAAGGCAACTATGATACAGCAATAATTGCTGCAGGAGGATTGGGCTCTGCACCGTTTCCGTTTTTAACAAGACAACTTAGAGGGAAAAAAGAAATACATAGTTTTGTTGGTGGCAGGACTGAGAATGATGTTATTATTTATGGAATGGAAAACGTGTCCACTGCCAGCGATGACGGATCGGTTGGATTCAAGGGAAATGTGGTTGAATTACTGGCGTCAAAAATTGATTGTCTGAATTCGGAGAAAATTAAAATATTTGGTTGTGGACCAAAACCTATGTTAAAATCATTACAGGAATTTGCGATTAAGAATGATTTCAATTGTGAAATATCGACTGAGTGTGCAATGGCTTGCGGCTTTGGAATTTGTCAGGGTTGTCCAATAGATTCAGTTAATGATCCCGATAAATATCTCATGGTATGTAAAGATGGTCCGGTATTCGATGTGAAAGATATAATTATATGAGTAGCGTTGATCTATCTGTAGAAATTGGCCCTCTCAAACTTCGCAACCCGATAATGCTGGCATCCGGGACTGTTGGTTATGGGAGTGAGATTTCCGAATACACAGATCTGAATACCATAGGTGGAATAATCACTAAATCACTAAGTTTAAAACCTCGTAAAGGTAATCCTCCACAAAGAATTGTTGAAACGCCTGCCGGAATGCTCAATGCAATCGGGCTGACAAATGTTGGTGTGGAAGAGTTCATAAAAAACAAGATTCCATTTTTAACAAAATATGATGTGCCTCTAATCTGCAATATAGCTGCAAGCACTGTTGAAGAATATGTTGAGTGCACTAAGATTCTTACAGAAGAAGAAGCGATTGTGGCTTTCGAAATCAATGTATCTTGCCCAAATGTTGCAGAAGGCGGACTCCAATTCGGTAACGATATAAAAATGGTCGGTAAGATTACTGAAAAAGTAAGAGCAGCTACTAATAAACCTGTGATTTTAAAGCTTTCGCCCAATGTTTCATACATCTGGAAATATGCCGAAGTTATTAAAAAAGAGGGGGAGACGCTGTTTCTGCAATAAATACGCTTGTCGGAACATCATTCGACATAAAAACCCGCAAACCTAAAATTTTCAATATTAACGGCGGATTATCTGGCCCGGCAATTAAACCGGTTGCTCTGGCAAAGGTCCTGGAGATATCACGTAATGTTGATATTCCGATTATCGGTGTTGGCGGAATAATGAACTGGAAAGACGTAATTGAATTTTTAATTGTTGGATCAAGTGCAGTGCAGATAGGGACATTAAATTTTATTGATCCTTCAGCAGCAGGGAAAATGGTAACAGAACTTGAAGAATATTGTATTCAAAATAAAATCAAAAAACTTTCCGATTTAACAGCATCTTATATCATAGATGATTAATGGATATCAGAACAGCTCTAGATAAACTTTTCTCATTACATATTTTTGGTGTTAAACTTGGCCTGGATAAAATCAAAGCATTTTTGGATTACATCGGTAAGCCACAGTTAAAACTGAAAGTAATTCATTTAGCAGGCTCAAACGGTAAGGGGAGCACAGCAGCATTCATCTCAAGTATGCTTATGGAAGCAGGCTATAAGGTGGGCTTATATACATCGCCTCACTTTATAAAATTCAATGAGCGTATAGTTATTAATGGAGTTCAAATTGATGATGAATATGTTGCCAGGTTTATAACAAAACACTGGAAGTATATCATTGAACACGAATTAACATTCTTTGAAGTAACTACTGCTCTGGCTTTTGAATTCTTCTTTAAATCAAATGTTGATTATGCTGTTATTGAAACTGGTCTGGGCGGAAGATTGGATGCAACAAATACGTTGAACCCGCTAGCTGTCGTTATTACATCAATCAGTCTGGAGCACACTAATGTGCTTGGAAAATCATTAACTGAAATTACAAAAGAGAAAGCTGCAATTATTAAAAGCAAGATTAAAGTATTCACATCATCTTTACCAGAGGAAAGTGAAAAAATTATTCAAACAAAATGCGTCGAGGAAAATTCTGAACTTTATACTTTAAAGAAACATTTTGATTCAGAGACTAATTTATTGAAGACTAAGATTGGGGAT
>JASFSF010000148.1:0-6315 GCA_050114555.1 Ignavibacteria bacterium | reverse complement strand
ATCATTTAATTCCTGAACACTTATATCTTTTCCATCAAGATATTTTTCTAATAATGTATCATCGATATCCGAAACTGCTTCAAGCAATGCTGTTCTATATTTATTTGCTTTCTCAATTAAATCTTGAGGGATGTCAATCTCATTAAATGTAGCACCAAAATTTTCTTCGTGATACATCCTGGCTTTGAATGAAATCAGATCAATAATTCCGGTAAACAAATCACCTTCGCCAATCGGAAGACTTAATGGTATAGCATTAGCGCCAAGTCTTTCCCTCATCATATCAACAGCTTTAAAGAAATCGGCTCCGATTCTATCCATCTTATTTACAAAAGCGATTCTTGGTACTCCATATTTATCTGCTTGTCGCCAAACAGTTTCCGATTGCGGTTCTACTCCACCAACGGCGCAAAAGAGTGCAACGGCACCATCTAATATTCTTAAAGATCTTTCAACCTCAACTGTGAAATCTACATGTCCCGGTGTGTCGATAATATTAATCTGATGATCCAGCCAGTAACAAGTAGTTGCAGCACTTGTAATTGTGATGCCTCTTTCTTTCTCCTGATCCATCCAATCCATAGTAGCGGCACCGTCATGAACTTCACCAATACGATGCAGTCTACCGGTGTAATACAATATACGTTCGGTAGTTGTAGTCTTTCCTGCATCGATGTGCGCCATGATACCGATATTTCTTACTTTATCTTTTACTATTTTTTTCATCACAAATGTTTTCTAATTCTAATCCTTCTCATATTTACCATTTAAAATGTGCAAACGCTTTATTTGCTTCAGCCATCCTATGCGTATCTTCTTTCTTCTTGACTGCTGCGCCTTCATTGTTTGAAGCAGATATTAATTCCTGAGCTAATTTTGCCGACGTGGTTTTCTCACTCCGTTTCCTTGCATTAATTTTTATCCATCTCATTGCTAATGCCGATCTTCTTTCGGGTCTGACTTCCGTTGGAACCTGATAGGTAGCACCACCAACTCTTCTGCTCTTTACTTCAATTACAGGCTGAGTATTAGTAATTGCCATTTTAAAAACTTCTAAAGCCGGCTTTTTTGTTTTTTCCTCAATTATATCAAAGGCATCATATAATACTTTACGTGCAACTGCTTTTTTCCCATCATACATCAGATTATTGATAAATTTAGCTACCTGAACATCGTTAAATTTTGGGTCAGGTTTAAGATATCTTTTTTCAGCTCTTCTTTTTCTCATTGTTAACTCGCCTTAGGTTTTTTTGTACCGTATTTGGACCTGCTTTTCTTTCTTTCCTCAACACCACTTGTATCAAGCGTTCCTCTTATAATATGGTATCTAACTCCCGGCAAATCTTTTATTCTTCCGCCTCTAATTAAAACAATAGAATGCTCCTGTAAATTGTGTCCTTCTCCCGGAATATATGCCGTAACTTCTATGTTATTTGTCAATCGAACTCTTGCAACTTTCCTCAGCGCTGAGTTTGGTTTCTTCGGAGTAGTTGTATAAACCCTTGTGCAAACTCCTCTCTTTTGAGGGCATGCATCAAGAGCAGGAGCCTTTTTCTTAGCTAATATTTTTACTCTGCCTTTTCGCACTAATTGATTAATTGTAGGCACAAATTTCTCCTAAAAAAGTTTGCCGTTCAAAAAAAATTCAGACATTAAATATACCCTTTGTTTGAAAACAAATCAAGAAATCGGTATGTTAAATGCCCTCGTTTGAGCCAAAAAAATCCGGTCCCTAATGTTGAACGGACCGGATTATTGTTTCTATATTTTTTATTCCATAGCTAAGTAGCTTCTATTTCCTCTTCTTCCGATTCCACTGCCTCTTCAATTTCACTTTCTAGAATGAGATTGTTGTATTTCTTAAGACCTGTTCCAGCAGGTATCAGATGACCCATGACAACATTTTCCTTCAATCCATGAAGATGATCTGCCTTAGCTGCAATTGATGCATTGGCAAGAACCTTAGTAGTTTCCTGGAACGAAGCTGCCGATATAAAGCTTTCAGTTGAAAGTGCAGCCTGGGTAATACCTAAAAGCAAATGTTCAAATGTTGCTGGTTCTGCATCGCGACCTTCCAGAGGCTTTTTATCTTTTCGTTCCAGATCGCTGTTTATTTCACGATATTTCGATTTGCTTATTAATTGTCCGTTCCTAAATCTCGAATCACCCTTGTCCTCGATATAAATCATATTAATGATTCTATTATTCTCATCAAGAAACTCATTCCTGTCAATTACATCTTCTTCCAGAAACTTGGTATCGCCTGGCGAAACAATCTTTATTTTCTGAAGCATTTGCTTAACTATTACTTCAATATGTTTATCATTTATCTTCACACCTTGCAGGCGGTAAACGTCCTGGATTTCATTTACGAGATATTCCTGAACAGCACTTGTACCTTTAATTTTAAGAATATCATGAGGATCAACAGGACCGTCTGTAATTTTTTCACCTGCAGGAATTTCATCACCATCCTGTACAAGGATGTGCTTTCCTAACGGTACGTTGTATTTCTTTTCATCAGATTTGTCATGTGCTACTACAAAGATTTCTCTCGAACCTTTTTTCCGTTCCCCAAACTTAACAACACCTTCTATTTCCGAAACAATGGCTATATCATGGGGGCTTCTCGCTTCGAACAATTCAGTAACTCTCGGAAGTCCACCCGTAATGTCACGACTTTTAGAAGTTTGCTTTGAAATTTTTGCAAGCACAGTACCTGCCTGAATGATCTCACCTTCTTCAACGGATAGATAAGATCTTGTAGGTAGGTTAAACGATTTAATTTTGCCATCGGATGATTCTATTGATATACTTGGAGTTAAGGTTTTATCTTTCGATTCAATAACAACCTTTTGAACGTGACCTGTTTGCTCATCCGTAACTTGCTTAATGGTACTACCATCAACTAAATCAATAAATTTAACTTTTCCATCTATATCAGTAAGAATAACGGCGTTGTAAGGATCATGATTGTATAATGAATTACCACGTTTCAATTCCTGACCGTCATCAACAACTAACTCTGCACCATAGGGAACATCGTATTTTTTAATCTGCCTGTTATTAACATCATAAATTCCGATTGCACCTCTTCTACCAGTGACTATTTTTACTTTCATATCTGGCCCGCCAAATGGATCCAGTTCTACCTTTTCCACAGAACTAATACGCTCAAACTTAACAATACCTTCAACATTAGTTTCAACTTGTGATTGACTGGCAATACGTGATGACGTACCGCCCAGGTGAAATGTACGAAGCGTTAGCTGGGTCCCTGGTTCACCAATAGATTGAGCTGCTACAATTCCAACTGCTTCGCCAATTTCCACAGTTTTACCGTTTGTAAGATTTCTGCCGTAACACTTGGCACAAACACCCCTGCGGGATTCACAAGTGAGAACTGTTCTAATGTAAACTGATTCAATATTTGCATCTTCAATAGCTTCAGCTATATCTTCAGTGATAGTTTCACCAACCTCAATAATTAATTCGTCTGTTATCGGATGGTATATATCCTGCTGAACGGTACGACCGGTGATTCTTTCCGCTAGTGGTTCTCTTTCCTGTTCAATATCTTTGAGTGCATGAATCTCAATTCCCAGAATTGTGTTACAATCTTCCTCAGTTATTATAATGTCCTGTGCCACATCGACAAGTCTTCTGGTAAGATATCCTGCATCGGCAGTCTTCAAAGCTGTATCTGCCAATCCTTTTCTGGCACCGTGTGTTGATATAAAATATTCAAGTACCGATAAACCCTCTTTGAAGTTTGCAACAATCGGGTTTTCGATGATCTCACCAGCCTGACCCGAGAGAGTTTTCTGAGGTTTCATCATCAATCCTCTCATTCCGGCAAGCTGCCTGACCTGTTCGGCAGAACCACGCGCACCGGAGTCAACCATCATGTGCAATGAATTGAAACCACCATCGGCAACTCTAATTTTTTCCATTAATGAACGGGCAACATCATTTGTGGTATGAGTCCATATATCAATAATTTTATTATAACGTTCAGCATCGGTTATAACACCCTGTTCGTGTTCATTCAGAACCCCATTTACTTTTTTGTTCGCTTTATTTATAAAAGTTTCTTTTTCCTCAGGAATTATCATATCAGAATAACTAACCGAAAGACCTCCCTGAGTTGCATATTTGAATCCCAAATCTTTAAGATCATCAAGGAACTTAGCTGTGACCTTATTGCCTAGTTGCATAAATATTTTACCGATAAATCCACCGAAAGTTTTCTTGATGAGCAATTGATTGAAGAATCCCATACCTTCCGGGACAATCTGATTGAATATAACTCTGCCGGTTGTAGTTTCAATCAACTCACCTTCATACCTGAACTTAATCTTGGCATGTAAGCCAACAATATCATTTTCGTATGCAGTGATTACCTCCTCTGCAGAACTAAATACTATCCCTTCTCCCTTTTCACCTTCTTTATACTTTGTAAGGTAATAGCATCCAAGCACAATATCTTGTGTTGGTACAACTATAGGGCTTCCGTTCTGGGGTGAAAGAATATTATGGCTGCTTAGCATAAGCAGCGAAGCTTCTAATCTTGCTTCATAAGAAAGTGGTACATGTACAGCCATCTGGTCACCATCAAAGTCTGCATTGAACGCAGTACAAACCATTGGATGCAGCTGCAGAGCTCTTCCGTCAATGAGTATTGGCTGGAATGCCTGTATACCAAGTCTGTGCAATGTAGGAGCTCGGTTCAGCAGAACCGGATGTCCTTCAATAATTTTCGATAAGATTCCCCATAGAATAGGATCCTTTCTATCAACAACCTTCCGGGCACTTTTTACTGTTTTATTATGACCTCGTTCTATTAGTTTCTTAATAATAAATGGTTTGAATAACTCAACTGCCATATCTTTCGGTAAGCCACATTGATGTAGCTTTAGTTCCGGGCCAACAACTATCACAGAACGGCCGGAATAATCAACGCGCTTTCCAAGAAGATTCTGGCGAAAACGTCCCTGCTTACCTTTAAGCATATCACTTAAAGATTTCAAAGGACGATTGTTATCACTTCTAACAGCAGATCCTCTTCTTGAGTTATCGAATAATGCATCAATAGCTTCCTGAAGCATTCTCTTTTCATTTCTTAAAATTACTTCCGGTGCTTTAATATCAATGAGTCTCTTCAAACGATTATTACGAATTATAACTCTTCTATAAAGATCATTTAAATCGCTTGTGGCAAATCTTCCACCCTCTAATGGAACAAGTGGTCTTAATTCAGGTGGAATTACCGGAATATAACCAAGTACCATCCATTCGGGTTTATTCGGTACTTTATCATCGCTCTCTTTAAATGCTTCAATAACTCTTAATCTTTTGAGAAGATCTGCTTTTTTCTGTTGGGAGGTTTCAACTGCCAGACGGTCTCTGAGTTCTTGTGACAAGGATTCAATTTCAATACTCTTAAGCATGGATTTAACCGCATCTCCACCAATCCTTGCAACAAATTTATTGGGATCGGAATCGTCTAGTTTATCAGTCCCTTCAGGTAAAGAGTTCAATACTTCAAAGTACTGATCTTCTGAGATCAAGTCATTTTTATTTAATCCTGTAGGGCCGGGATTAATAACAATATAAGATTCATAATAAATTACTTTTTCAAGTTCTTTTAAGCTCAAGCCCAGTAAATTTCCAATTTTAGATGGCTGTGCCCGGAAAAACCAAATATGCACTACAGGAACTGCCAGAGCAATATGTCCCATTCGTTCACGCCGTACACTCTTTTGTGTAACAGCAACACCACAGCGATCACAGATGATGCCTTTGTATCTTATTCTTTTGTATTTTCCACAGAAGCATTCCCAATCACGAGTCGGTCCAAATATTTTTTCACAAAATAATCCATCTTTTTCAGGTCTGAACGACCTGTAATTAATAGTTTCGGGCTTAGTAACTTCACCATGCGACCTGGTTAATATGTCATCAGGACTAGCAAGACTAATGGTGATGCTGCTAATATCTTTCATTGCGTTTTCTTGAATTCTAAAAGCCATTTTTTAACTCCTAATTTCTAAGTGAAAAATTCATTGTTCGTTTTAATTAATAGTTATATCCAGTCCCAGACCCTGGAGTTCTTTAATTAAAACATTGAACGATTCAGGAATGTTAGGTTCCTGTAAGTTTTCACCTTTTACAATCGCTTCATATGCTTTTGCTCTTCCGGCCACATCATCACTTTTAATTGTTAGAATCTCCTGAAGGATATGTGATGCACCATAACCTTCAAGTGCCCAGACTTCCATCTCTCCAAACCTCTGACCACCGAATTGGGCTTTT
>JASFSF010000147.1:0-6315 GCA_050114555.1 Ignavibacteria bacterium | reverse complement strand
CGGGGCTTGGTCTTTCGGTTTCAAAAGGTATCGTTGATAAACTTGGTGGGTATATAAATGTTGAAAGTACTCTTGGTAAGGGAGCAAGTTTTAAAGTTCATCTTCCGGCAACAGATATTCCCTTTACTAATCCTTAAGGTTATAAATAGTATTAAGTTGAAGTATAGTTAGTGTCCGCCAGTACCTAGTATGCCGGAAGCTGCAAATATCAAAATTACCACTTCGAGAATGGCAAATATCACATATGCAGTATCTTTTTTCGAAATTAAAATTGGAATAATTGAGAGATAACAAATGATTGTTAAGAGAGATAAGAATGCAATTGGTAAAAATGTAAGCATATCACCATAGCTTAGATTACCAAGCCAGGCCCATCCGGCTTCTATTCCACTCGTATCGAGATATTCTCCAACTGACATAATCCAATACGTTTGTACTCTTACAAGTGGAATAAGTGGCTGAATAAAACTGCCTCCGTAGAGAATAAAAGTTATGACAAGAGCACCTAGTCCTATGAGCATTCCAAAATTTAAAATTTTAGCATATACTATTTGCTCCTTTGTGGTTTGCGAGGACATTCATTTTTCCTTTCAACCTAATCCTAATCCTTTTAGGAAAGCTTTTATTCCGGCTATTCCCAGTACTACAATTACAAGTACGCGTATGACTGAAGGTTTTGTAACACCTAATATTTTTACCCCTACAAAAGAACCCAGCATTATTCCTACCACAGATGGGACAACCATTAGCGGTAAAACAGCGCCATTATTAATGTAAACCCATGCTGCAGAGGTATCTGTTATTGATAATAGAAATTTACTTGTCGCAACAGATATTTTAATAGGCGCTCCCATAACAAGATTTAGTACTGGCACATTAGCCCACCCTGCACCGAGACCGAACATACCTGCCATTATACCAATGATTATAAACAATCCTAATCCAAGAGGTGTTCTGTGTACCTTCCAATCTACATCTTTCCGTAAAGTTGGCTCATGATAGACTCCTATTATACCTAAAGCCTGTGATAATGGATCAGCTTTCGGAACTTCTGGGAAGACTGATTTTTTTGCTTTTATCATTAATAGAACTATGCCTAATATAGTCGCACCGAGCAACGTTTGGACTATATGTGTAGGCAGTGCAAGTCCAATCATTGCGCCGACGATAGCACAGGTTGAAGCTATTAATGCAAGGGGAATGGCGAGCCTTAGGTTTGCAAATCCTCGCTTAAGCAAGCCTGGTCCTGCAGCCAGTGCTCCTGCGAGTGCCACTATTAAACCGGCGCCTCTAACAAAATCAAGATGAAAAGGTAAAAACCCGCTAACTATTGGTACATATAAAACTCCACCTCCTACTCCGGCAACAACGGCAAATACTCCAAGCAGGAATGATAGGATCAATAGTATTAATGGGTAATACCACCAGGTATGTATTTCAGAAGTCTCCTGATTTACCACGGTTTCTTCTGCCAGCACTTCGGCGTTACCAATTATACAGATCATAAAAAACATCGAAATTAGAAAGACTCTTGAATATATCGGGTGTGGATTAATCATTTTCCGCAATTCTCAATTAAAAAAGTAAGTGCCCACTGCAATATACTTTCTAATTAAACAATGGTGTTTTATCTGCTTTAAAAAATGGTAGGATAAGATGGTATTTCTTCTATAGATCATAATAATAAAATATCATGGCACTTAAATTTCATTAAATATGAATATAATTTCAATCTGATTGGCAAATCTGTAATCATTGTGTTGTTAATTTTGTGATGAGAAATTTTAGAACATACTCTTACAAATTAGTTGCATTGTAAACACAGTTAAGTATTGTTATTACTTATTTATTAAGGATCACTAAACATTTTAGGCCGGTACAAATTAACAGTAATCATCGTATAATTGTATATTTACTGTATAAAATTTTTTGAATTTTTTACCACTGGTTTTAAGAGGAATTTTCTTAAGTCAATCCAAATTAAATTTTATTAAATCACACTGCAACTAAATTAATATTGAAATAAGCTGTGATTTGTATGATTAGAATGTTAATACAATATAATTGGATAATTAAGTGAGCGCAAGGAGGTTCATATGGGTATAATTACTATTTCCAGAGGTTCTTACAGCAGGGGAGCTGAAATTGCCCAAAAACTTGCTGACAAACTCGGGTACACATGTGTATCTAGAGAAATGTTGTTGGAATACTCGCAAAAGTTCAATATTCCTGAAATTAAACTTATGAATGCCACGCGTGAAACTCCGAGTGATTTTGATTATCTGAAAGGAACAAAAGTCCAGTATCTTTCTTTTATTCGTGAAGCCTTTCTTAAAAGTATAGAAAAGGATGATGTTGTTTATCATGGATTTGCCGGGCATTTCTTCTCAAAAGAAATCCCGAATATTCTTAAAGTCAGGATTCTTGCAAATATTGATTATAGAATTAATGTATTAATGCACAGGGAAAATATTAGTGAAGATAAGGCGCGTAAGCTTTTACATCAAATTGATAGAGAAAGAAAACAATGGAGCCTCTATCTTCATGGGATTGACACTAATGCAACGGAGCTTTATGACATCGTTTTACACATTGATAATCTGAACGTGGATGATGCTGTTGAATTCGTATATATATTAGCCAAAAGTCCTTGCTTTCAAACGACTTTCGAGACCAAAAAGAAATTGAAAGATATGCTTGTGGCTGCGAGAGCCTATTCAAAAAGTAATGTTAAAAAATAGATTGATCTTGCACAAAGAAATTATCAATGGGAAAATCATACAAAAAAAAGAAGTGGTTACTGAATTAGGAGACTAGTATGGGCATAATTACTATTTCCAGGGGATCATATAGCAGAGGGACCAAGATAGCCGCAAAACTTGCCGAAAAACTTGGGTATGAGTGTATATCAAGAGAAATACTATTGGAGGCTTCCAAAGATTTTAATGTACCCCAGGTTAAACTAACACATGCAATAGAGGATGCTCCGTCATTTTTAGACCGGTTCAAACATGGTAAGAAAAAATATGTTACCTTCATAAAAAAATCATTTCTTGAACATATTCAGCGCGATAATGTACTTTATCATGGATTAGCAGGCCACTACTTTACGCAGGGATTGCCCAATGTACTGAAAATAAGAATTCATGCTAACCTGGAATACAGAATTAATGTTATAATGAAGAGGGAGAATGTTCCGGCGGTACAGGCAGCGCAAATGATTCAAAAGATTGATGCTGAAAGAAGTAGATGGAGTACTTATCTTTATGGCATAGATACTGAATCTCCTGAATTGTATGATATCATTTTAAGAATTGATTGCATCGGAGTTGATGAAGCAGTAGAAGCATTATGTGAGATAGCAACTCGTCCTTGTTTTCAAAGCACGCCCGAATCAATGAGTAATATCAAGGATATGTTTCTTGCAGAAAGTGCATATTCTGCAATTATAAATAACTTTCCGGAAGCCAATGTCAAATGTAGGGATGGAATTGTTATGGTAAGTCTCGAATCATCTTTATCAGCAGAGGAAAAGGTTTCCAAAAAAATACAAAAATTGGTGAAAAATATAGATGGAATTAAAGAAGTCAGAACATTTGTTATTCCTTTTGATGTGTAGTATTGTTTTCCCTGTAAATTGAATCCATTCTAACTATCTAAATCCAACCGAACCGGGTTAAGATCTTATCCGCTCTTATCGAAAATAATCCGGCAATCACAACCAAAATTATTGTAAGAATAGGATTGAAAATAGAATAAACCTGAATACCTAAGACCACTGCAGAGATTACCAGGAAAAGATAAAAAGATGTCATCCATTTTCTCAGTACTCTGTATGGTTTTAACTGAAGAATCAGGTTGTCGGGAATCTCAGAACCTGTGGTAAGTATTGCTAGAAATGATTCAATTTTTGGTTGAAGGCTAAAGTGAACGTACGAGATTGTCCCCATTAATATTAATAATATTATAGTCTTTACCAGGATTATCCAGTCAGTCCATAAAGCTGCAATTCCTGAAGTTCCCAGAATAAGTAGTAAAATTCCGGTTGTAAGAATGACTAGCTGGTTTATATAACACCAGTTCACACCACTATGAATCAACTTTTCCATATGCTGATCGGCAGCATAATTGAATGAAATACCGAGTAATACTCGCTCGTTGGCAACAATCAAATTAAAGAGTAAGATACACATGAAGACAAAACTTATTACATGAAAAAATCTGAGTAAATCATAAAGAATTTCCATTTGATCTCCATTTTTAAATTAAGAATAATGTAAAAGTTAAGTCAAATTGTTGACAATATCACTAATACTACTGCAAGATAAATTTGTTGAAAATTTCATACCATTAGAATTATTGTTTATTAAAGCCTCCGGAGTAATCGGATCAACAAATATTGCTCCGCAATTATTCAATATCTTTGCTGAAGTTTCAGATCCAAGTACACTAAAAAAGTTATCAATGCTTTGAGGACTTGTGAAAATTAAAGTATCGGTATAATTATTTTTGATCTGATCTATTAATTCTTCTTTAGGTTCATTCGGATATGTAATAAATACCTCAATAGATTTAACTAAAGCTCCAGCGTCATTTAAAACTTCATATACTCTGTCATACGGGTAATCGTCTTTTAATCTTAATAACTGCTTGTTTTCAATTCCGAATTTTTCAATAACATCTTTTTTAAAGGAAACCGTGTTAAATTCATTCGATTCATAATCCGGGATTAAACTGAAATTTTTCAGAGCTTTTGTTGTGTTACCACCGATTGTTGCAATTTTCTTACCGCCAAAGATTCTTGCATCCAATTCTTCATTATTAAGAATTTCAAAAAAGTATTCAACTCCGCTTTTACTTGTAAATAATATCCACTCAAAATTACTCTCGGAAAAAAGTTTTCTGAAGTCAATATCAGGATTCTTTACCGCTGTCTTTACTATTGGCAGATGTACTATCTCGGCTGCCGCTTCATACAATAAGTGATTTAAATCTGATGAATATTCATTAGAACCGGCTATTACAACTCTCTTATTATAAAGCGGTTTCTTTTCGTACCAGGAAATATCGTTTCTGAATTTAACGGTCGGACTGATTATGATGATAACCGGCGCATGAAATTTTTTACGTCTGAATTCAGAAGCAATGTTAACAAGCTTTGCTGTTAACGTTCTCTGATTGGGTAACGTTCCATTTTCTATTGCAGCTGCAGGAGTTTCAGGATCCATGCCGTTTTCAATTAACTTTTCCGTTAATTTTTCAATTCTGGAAGCACCCATATAAATAACCAAGGAAGTATTTTTTAGCTTTGCTAATTTATTCCATTCAACCTGTGTCCCCGGTTTAGTGGGGCATTCATGAGCTGTGATGAATATGCATTGAGTTATTAGTCCGCGGTGTGTAACGGGAATACCGCTGTACATTGGTGCCGCAACCCCTGAAGTTACTCCCGGTACAACTTCGAAAGGAATACCTTCTTTTTTGAGAGCCATCGCTTCTTCTGAGCCCCGTCCGAAAACAAATGGATTGCCTCCTTTTAACCTGACAACCTTTTTACCTTCTAATGATTTTTGTATCAATATATTTGAAATACTCTCCTGGTCAATAAGATGAAATCCCGATTCCTTTCCGACAAAGATCATCTCACATTCTTTCCTGCAAAAAGATAACAGTTCTTCATTTATTAATCTGTCAAACACTACAACATCAGCATCTTTAAGTTTCTCGAGAGCTTTTATTGTTATAAGTCCCTTATCACCGGGGCCGGCTCCAACAAGAAATACTTTACCTATTGTTGATCCCATATTATTTCTCATTTATTCTTTTGAAGATCTTTTAACATTCCGTTCATTATTGCTGTTGCTTTCTTAATTCCTTCCGATCTTATAATTCGTTTCCAGTCCATCATTAAAAATTTATTAAAGGCATCTGATTTCTTTTTTTTCGTATCGAACTTTTTATTCTTTAAAATTTCATTCCTGAATTTTCCCGCTAACTTCACAATGTCTTTATAAAAATCAGAGTATAGATGTTCTAATCTTTGCTTAATATCTTTTGCCAAAAATGGAGCTTGACCTTGAGTAGAAACCGAAATAGTTAGTTCATCCCGTTTAACACTGGCTGGAAGAATAAAATCACATAATTCAGGTGTATCGACAACATTTATGATTATTCCTTCCTTCCTGCAATCATCGTGAACCATCTGATTTATTTCTCTATTGTCTGTTGCACTGATTACTGCCTTAAAATCTTTTAAATACTCCTTCGAATATGAGTGTCTGATAAATTTTATATTATTTTTTTTGATAAGTGCAG
>JASFSF010000146.1:0-6354 GCA_050114555.1 Ignavibacteria bacterium | reverse complement strand
AGATTTCCGGTCTTAAGAACGGTAAGCACACGTATGTGTTCGAAGGTAAAACTGAAAAGTTAGAAATAGAAGATCCTATTAACGGCGAATTTAAAGCCGATGTTGTTCTTAACAAAATTCACAATCAGATAATACTGGATGTATCCACCAATACCAAAACGAATTTTATTTGCGACAGGTGCAATGAGGAATTCCATCAGGAAATTGGAAACAGCTACAAAATGGTTTATGTGCTGGAGTCTGTTGAAAACAACATGGATGAACTGGATATTACATATATTACACCTGAAACAGATAAGCTTGATATATCAAATGATGTTCGTGATTATATAATTTTATCGATACCTATGAAAAAACTTTGTAAAGAAGATTGCAAAGGGCTTTGTATTAAGTGTGGAAAAAATCTTAATGAAGGACCTTGTGAATGTAAAGAAGACGAAATAGATGACAGGTGGAAATCATTATTGAACTTGAAGAATAAATTAAACACAAACTGAAGGAAAAGTTTTTACAATGGCACATCCCAAAAGAAAAATATCAAGAAGCAGAAGAGATAAAAGAAGAACTCATTATAAAGCGTCTGCCCCTTCGATGGGCACATGCTCAAATTGTGGTGAATTAAAATTAACTCACCGTGCCTGCCCTTCCTGCGGGTATTATAATGAACGCTCAATGTTCATTCCCAGGGGTTAATATCTTATATTAACTAAATGGAAAATAATTCAAACTCTCAATCAGGTTGCAGAATAGCTGTTGATGCAATGGGTGGTGATTATGCTCCAACCAATGCTGTTGTAGGTGCATTACAGGCATACAATGAGAGTAAAGATTTTGATCTTTATCTTGTCGGCAAAAAGAAAATTATCATTGAGGTTGCTTCATCAAATAATTTTTCTATTAGTGATGATATGATTGTGGAAGCTAATGAAGTGATTGAGATGGGAGACAGTCCTACTGCTTCCTTGAAGCAGAAACCAGATTCTTCCATTGTTGTTGGAACGAAACTCGTAAAAGAAGGTAATGCAGATGGATTTGTAAGTGCAGGAAATACCGGGGCAATGTCCGTTAGTTCGGTATTTAATATAGGCAGGATAAAAGGTGTTTCGAGACCTACACTTACAGCACCGTTTCCAAATGAAAAAAATGGATTTACTTTTATATCCGATGTAGGCGCTTTTGTAGATTCCAAACCTGCTCATCTGCTCGGGTATGCTATACTGAGTGCAATATTTATTGAAGAAATTTATGGAATAAAAAATCCAAAGATCGGGTTACTTAATGTAGGAGAAGAAGAAGGCAAAGGGTATCCGCTTACTATGGAAACAGGTAAACTTTTAAGTTCATCCGGATTAAATTACATTGGCTATATCGAAGGGAAAGATATTTTTAAAGGATCAGCTGATCTGGTTATATGTGATGGTTTTATAGGTAACATCTTATTAAAATTTGCCGAGAGCATCATACCATTTTTAAAATCACGAATAAAGGATTATGCTTCCGGTGGAATTATTAATAAAATTAAAGCAGGAATAGCACGATCGCCGCTTAAAGAATCTTTGAAGAATGCTAATTATGAATTACACGGCGGATTACCGTTACTTGGTTTAAATGGAATAAGCATAATTGGACATGGTTCAAGTACGCCTTTAGCTATCAAAAATATGGTACTAAGGGCAAAAGAAATGCACGAAAAAAAATTAATCAGAAAAATTGAAGAATCCTTCAGTCGTTATTCATCATAATTAATTATTGGAAGAATATTGAAAGAAAAAATCTATAGCGCAGTTATTACAGCAGTGGGAATGTATGTACCTGATAAGGTAATGGATAATGCTTATTTCGAGAACATTGTAGATACAACAGATGAGTGGATAAGAACTCGAACCGGGATAAAGGAAAGAAGATTGTTGGAAAACGGTGCAACCAGTTATATGGCAACTAAGGCAGCAGAAGATCTTATGAAAGTCCATAACATTAATCCGGAAGAGATTGACGTAATCATCATAGCAACCGTTACTCCGGATATGTTGTTCCCTGCAACGGCGTGTCTTGTACAGGAAAATATTGGAGCTGTAAACGCCTGGGGATTTGATCTCTCGGCGGCTTGCTCAGGATTCCTTTTTGCTTATCAGACCGGTTGTTCATTTATAGAAAGTGGTCAGTATAAAAAAGTACTTGTAATTGGTGCAGACAAAATGAGCTCAATTACAGACTACACAGATCGTAATAACTGTATTCTTTTTGGCGATGCAGGTGCCGCATTACTTCTTGAACCATCGGAAGATTTATCATTGGGATATCAAAACTCTTTTCTTAGAATTGATGGTGCAGGCAAAGATGAATTATATATGAAAGGCGGGGGAAGTTTAAATCCTCCATCTCATGAAACAGTTGATAATAAAATGCATTACATCTACCAGAATGGTAAGGCCGTGTTTAAAGTCGCTGTTAAAGGTATGGCAGATGTATCTTATGAACTGATGAAAAAGAATGGTCTTAGTTCTGAGGATGTTGCATACCTTGTTCCTCATCAGGCGAATAAAAGAATTATTGATGCTACAGGACAAAGGATGGGCTTGAGTGAGGATAAGGTGATGATGAACATAGACAAATACGGTAATACAACTGCTGCTACGATTCCGCTGTGTCTTGTTGAATATTACAGGGCAGGAAAATTAAAAAAAGGTGATAAGTTGATTTTATCAGCATTTGGTGCCGGTTACACATGGGGTTCCTCTTATCTGGTTTGGGCAATCTGATAAATGATTATTAATTGAATTGATATAGCTATGAAAGCATTTTTATTTCCGGGACAGGGTTCACAATATGTAGGGATGGCAAGCGATCTTTACGACCAGTCCGTTGAAGCTAAAGAGATGATTCTTATGGCAAACGATATATTGGGTATCGATCTATCTTATATAATGTTCAACGGGCCAATTGATGAATTAAAACAAACCGAATTTACTCAGCCGGCTATTTTTCTTCATAGCGTAGTACTTGCAAGTATAATCAGGATTATCTATCCCAATGGAGCAGCCGGTCATTCACTTGGCGAATATTCGGCATTGGTTGCTGCAGGGGCTATGCAGTTTCATGAAGCTATACAGGTAGTTCGTACGCGTGGTCAGGGAATGCAGCAGGCTGGAATTGATAATGCCGGTACCATGGCTGCAATAATTGGTTTGGAAGCTGAAAAAGTTGAGGAAATATGTAAAAAGGCTTCTGCGGAAGGGATTGTTCAATGTGCTAACTTTAATTCACCGGGACAGGTAGTCATCTCGGGATCTGTTAATGGCGTGCACAAGGGAATGGAATTCTGTAAGTCCGGTGGCGCAAAGATGGTTAAAGAACTGGTTATCAGCGGTGCTTTCCATTCGCCGTTAATGTCTTCGGCAAAAGAGAAATTAACTGGTGCACTTGATGAAGCGCATATTTATGATGCGAGGTTTCCGGTTTATGCTAATGTAACTGCAAAACCGGTTACATCAAAAGACGAAATAAAAAAATTATTAATCGATCAGGTTTTATCACCGGTCAGATGGGAAGAAACTATAAATAACATGATCAATGACGGGTACGATGAATTTTATGAAGTTGGTCCTGGAAAAGTTTTGCAGGGATTACTAAAAAGAATTAATCCCGATATTAAGTGCATTACTATTGATAAGTTTTCTGAAGTGGAGAAATATCTTTAATGGCTGAAGTTGAGAAAGATTTCACAAAGAATTTCACAAAAAAAATAGACGGGCTCTATATCGATCCCAAAATTTTTACTTTTAAATTTAGTTGCAAGTGCAGCGGTGAATGCTGTCATTACGGAGTTTATACAGATTTAAAGGAACATGATAAAATTATTGAGTTGAAAGATAAAATTTTATCATTTTTCGATGAGACTCAAAGCAAAGATCATTCGAAATGGTTTGAACCGGAGGAAGAGGACGAAGATTTTGAATCGGGTGTTGCTGTAGGAACCGAGGTGATAAACGGTAAGTGTACGTTCTTAGATAATGACGGATTATGTGCTTTGCAAAAATTGGCTATCAAAGAAAATGTACATAAATGGAAATACAAGCCTTTGTACTGCATATTATTTCCACTAACGATTTATGAGGGAGCACTGACGATTGACGATGAACATATTGAGCGGTTAAAATCTTGTAATGTGAATCCAGTAGCGGAACAATCGATATTCGATGCGTGTAAAGAAGAATTAGTTTATTTTCTGGGTGAAGAGAATTACAAAGAATTGGAAAATTATAAAGAAGAATATCTTAGCACTTTAGTTTAGGAGAAAACAAATGAGCAAAGATAATAAGGCGATAGTTACGGGGGGAAGCCGTGGTATTGGAAGAGCAATTGTTAAAGAGCTTGCCTTGCGTAATTGCAGCCAGGTGCTGCTTACGGATATTGCTTTTGAAAATAGCAGTGATGATTGTGCTGCTGAAATTCAAAAAGAAATTGGTCTTCCTGATATACAGATATATGCTTTTAAAGCCGATGCATCTTCTCTTTCAGACGCACAGGCAACAGTAGATGAAGCGGTGGAAAAGATGGGAGGAGTTGATATTCTTATAAACAATGCAGGCATAACCAGGGATAATTTATTGCTTCGCATGGCCGAAAAAGAATTTGATGATGTTATTAACGCTAATTTGAAAAGCGTGTTTAATTATACCAAAGCTGTTTTAAAACCTATGATTAAACAACGATATGGAAAAATTATTAACATCGCTTCGGTAGTTGGTTTAATTGGTAATGCCGGACAGGCAAATTACTCCGCTTCAAAGGCGGGAGTTATAGGATTTACAAAATCGATGGCCAGAGAATTAGCTTCAAGGAATATTAATGTAAATGCAATAGCGCCCGGGTTTATACAAACTAAGATGACCGATGCACTTAGCGAAGAGCAGAAAAATGAACTTTCGAAAAACATTCCTTTGAAAAGACTTGGTAATTCTGAGGATGTTGCAAGGGCTATAGGATTTTTGTGCAGTGCTGATGCCGATTACATTACCGGGCAGGTTATTGCTGTGGATGGCGGAATGACAATGTAAATTTGTCTATTAGCAGGCAATTTTATTAAATTTAATAAAATTAAAATAATTAGTTAATTAACTATAATAATTTCAATTAAGAGAGGAAATTACAATGGATACAGAAGCAAAAGTTAAAGAGATCATTATTGATAAATTAGGCGTTGAAGAATCTCAAATAACACCTGAAGCTTCATTTACAAACGATCTGGGTGCTGATTCTCTTGATATCGTAGAATTGGTTATGGGTTTTGAAAGTGCTTTTTCAATTTCAATACCAGATGAAGATGCCGAAAAAATAGGTACTGTTGGTGATGCAATTAAATATTTGCACGAAAAAGTAGGTGATGCATAATCATTTGATTCTGAAGTAATAAAATGAATCGGCGGAGAGTAGTTGTAACCGGAATGGGGGTTGTAACACCAATTGGCATTGGTATCGAAGATTTCTGGCAAGGTCTGATGGAAGGCAGGAATGGTGTCGATCTTATCACGAGATTTGATGCCACGAACTTCGATACCAAGTTTGCTGCTGAAGTTAAAAATTTTAATCCGGAAGATTTCCTGGATAAAAAAGCCATTAGAAGAATGGACAGGTATACTCAATTCGCTCTCGCTTCTTCTACAATGGCTATGGAAAGTTCCGGTCTAAATCTAGAAAATGTTAACCTTGAAAGATTTGGAGTAGTATTTGGCAGTGGCATTGGTGGATTAAAAACATTAAGAGACCAGCACTTTAAATACTTCGAAACAAAAACTCCCCGCCAGATAAGTCCCTACTTCGTTCCAATGATGATTGCCGATATTGCAGCCGGACAGATATCTATAAAATTTGGATTAAAGGGACCGAATTATGCTACTACTTCTGCATGTGCAACTTCATCTCATGCAATTGCAGATGCATTTATTCATATCCAGAGGGGAAGCGCCGACTTGATGATCTGCGGTGGTTCTGAATCGGCAGTTGAAGAAATGTCAATCGGTGGATTCAACGCAATGAGAGCACTTTCAACCTGGAATGACAGGTATAAAGAAGCATCACGTCCTTTCGATAAAGAAAGGAATGGATTTGTTTTGGGCGAAGGAGCCGGTACGATCGTACTTGAGGAGTATGAACATGCTGCTAACCGCGGTGCTTCAATCCTTGCTGAACTAGGAGGTGTAGGTTTAACCGGTGATGCTTACCATGTAACTGCACCGGCTCCGGGTGGTGAAGGAGCTGTCCGCTCGATGAGAGAATCGATTAGGGATGCAGGTCTTAATACTAATGATGTGGATTACATAAATGCACATGGAACTTCCACCCCTTTTAATGATG
>JASFSF010000145.1:0-6367 GCA_050114555.1 Ignavibacteria bacterium | reverse complement strand
ACCAAAGCTCGGGACGTAGTTTAAACCTGCGTATGCACTTTTAAAATATTTATAATCATAATTGGCGTCTCCCAGTAATGTTAAATAAACCGGTTTCTGCATTGGCAAATTATTGTAGATCACATTTAAAAATAGTCTTATCCCTTCAGGATAAGGATAGCCATACGAAAATTCATCAAATATATCATCAACCTTAAAAACTGATGTTGACAAATTGTAAAGAGATGCAATAGATTGTGTATAATTCTTTGAAGCAACGAGAAAAGCAGGATGGGTTATTGCAATGTAATCAGTTTGTTCTGAATAGTTCCTTAGGTTTGCAAAATTTTTAACATAAATAAATTTAGGTTCATTAATATTTGCAGAACTTTCAATGTAATATTTATCGCCCGCGGATATTGTATCAGCAAAAAATAATATTGAGCCGGAAACAGAATAGTTGTCAATAATCTTAAATCCTGGTTGTATCTTATAAATTCTATATACCTGTGAATTAGCATTTCCTACTTTAAGTATTCTCAATCCGCCATTCACATCTGACGGAACTGTAAAATATAAAGAGTCGTTAAAAAGTTGCAAGTTCCTGGGATATTCAATTTCAAACCAATCAATTGTTATAGAATTTACGCTGCTGCCGTTAGCTATATTCTCTAACAAAATCTGGTTGCTACCGGTTATTAGACTGGAAGAATTAATATTACCGGAAAGCAGAAGCTGCTCAAATCGATTAATAGAATTTGAATCTATTAATACATTATTGAGTGACAACTTTACCTGATGTGAATTTGTCGGATAATTAGATGCAAAGCTGACCAGTTTTGCAAAAACAGATGCATTTTGCTCGGGATAAATATCTGTTAAATTAAAATTGAATGTTCTTTGGCTAAATAAAAAATCCCAATACCATGTCTTATTTTTATTCCAATTGGAAGTTTGATTAGCAACTTCGTTGTTATCATTATTTTGAATATAGGATTGTGTTTCAGAATGAAGTAATTGAGAATGATAGTCGAGAGTATCGCTTATTCCGGTTAAATTAAGTCCAAGCGTATCTGATCTCTCACCAGCATCACCATCCCACGTTAAAAAGTAAAATGATGTATCGGTATACCGGTTTAAGTATTCATTATATTCTGTCGTTTCGTCATTTATGATTCTATGCAAGGTACTCGGATAATTTTTATGACCCCAAAACTCTATAAAATCCGTATCATTGAATACACCATCATTTTCTCCTTCGACAAGTAATTTTATTTGTTTGCCCGATTCAAACATTTTGAATGTTTTCGGATCAATTATATTTGTGTTTACACCTAAATTTTCCAGGCTGGATTTAGTTATTCTAAAAACAGCATCTCTGTCAACTCCAATCTTTATATAAGTCGCATTGTAATTAATCCAGGTGCCGCTGGTATCGGGCAAAGAATATGTTGCATTGCTTCTAAACTGTTCTGCCATATCCGAGTTGCTGATAAGATTTTTTACAGCTCTGTCATAATCAGTTTTAATTTTTATGGGAGAATGCGACAGGATATTATGTCGGGGAGATATATTGGCTCTAAAATTAATATTTGAGATCTCTTCAATTGCAGATTGTTCAACATTAAATTGAAAATTGTTCACTTTAATTTGAACAATGTAAAATTCTCTAAACCAGAAATAACTTTCTATTTGTATCAGCGGTTCTTTCTTTAACATTTTCGGTGATTCAAAAAAATCTTTTTCTATATAATCAATAACCGAATCTTTGTACACTGCCCGGGGATTTAGTACAGGAATCGTCTTCTCATTAATTTTCGATTCAAATTCAAGATCAGTTAATGTTATCTTTGAATTTGGAGGTATTGCTAGGAAAATATTAATGAAGGGCAGCTTATAAGTGCTTTCGTTTGATGGATCCGTAAATTCATAATAATCTCTGATCGTAAAACTATTTAATTTTTGTTCTTTAAATTTCTGAACAGGTGTTTCAACATGTATATCATACGAAGATCCTTCAACTGTTATTTTATGCAAAGCTTGAGGAATTACATCAACAGAAATGAAAATAATGAACAAACAAATATATTTTAATGTTAGTTTTATCATCTTAGTTATTATTTATTATAAAAAATTTATACTTTAATAATCTAATAATAAAGAGTGGATTTCCAATTAAATATCTTTTCCAAAGTCTTTTCGGGTCAAAAAACAATCTCACCAACCATTCCAATCCAAATTTTCTAAGAATTTTCGGGCCCCTTCTTTTTGATCCGGAAAATATTTTTATTCCGTCTCCCACGGCAATAATAATTTTTACATCTAATTTCTGTTTTGATTTTATAATCCACTCTTCCTGTTTGGGTGATCCCATACCAACTATGAGTATATCAGGACCTGATTTATTAATCATATCCAATAACTTATCATTCTCATACTCAAATCCGTTGTGAAGACCAGCGATATTCAATTCCGGGTAAACAGAAAAAATTTTATTAAGTGTTTTGTCCTCATCACCGAAAAAAAAGAAGGACCATTGCTTTTTAATTGCAGTATTTATCAGTTCATAATAAAAATCAGATCCTGTTATTTTACTTTGAAATCCATTTGCCCCGTATAAAAATTTAGACGATAAATATACTCCTATTCCATCGGGATGGATATAATCAATATTATCAAGAGCATTCTTAAATTCAGAATTATTTAACGAAAGATTAACTGTGCTTGCATTCGCCCCGGTGATTGTTAAATGAATTCTATTATCAATTGCTTCAGCAATAAGATTCAGAAGATCTGAATAAAGGATTTTATTAATCCTCAGATTTAAAATATTCAACTGGTCAATTTTTTGAGAACACATCTAAGTATAACTTTTCATATTCAGGAATAATTTTATTAACCGTGTAAGATTCCGTAACTTTTTTATTAAGATTTTTAGCTAATGTATCAGCTAAATTCTTATCGTATATTATTTTCTCCATATTTGTTTTTAGATCATCCACGTTTCCTGATTCAAAGAGTAGACCATCTTTTTCATGATCAACTAATTCAGTAATTCCATCGACATTACTGCCAATGAAAGGTTTTTGCATCAAACCAGCTTCTATTACAATAATACCAAAAGGTTCTATTCTTGAAGGCAAAACAACCAAATCCATTAAATGATAAAAATCAAAAATATTTTCTTTTGAGGATATGAACAAAATTTTAAGTTTATTTACACTACAATAATTCTCTAATTCCTTTTGGTTTGGGCCATCACCCACTATTAAAAGACATAAGCGTAAATCAGATTTCGATAGCTGATTAAACGCTTCAAGAAGAACATCAATCCCTTTCTCGCTGTAATTTATCCTACCAACAAATCCAATAATGAAGTCATCAGGACTAATTCCGAATTGTATTTTAAGTTGTTGCTTATCAATATTGATATTTTTGGATGTGGGATCAACCGTGTTAAAAATTACTATAATTTTATTCTCATCTATATTGAAGTTTTTAATAAGATGTCGTTTTATTGTATTACTGCAAGCAATTAACTTATCCGCCTTATAACTAAATCTTTTTTTTCCATAAACCTTACTTTGCACAGAAGTAATAGTTTTAACAACTGTTAATGCTTTCAGGATCCATGCTAATGTATCAAAATATCGATGATGTGAATGGATTACCTGGATAGAATGTTTTTTGCAATAGTTAAGTAAAAAGAAAAAAAGGATTGAAGTACCTAAAACAGAATATCGACTTTGTTTTATTATTGTTGGTGTTACTTTTAAATCATGAAAACGTTGCAGTCCGTCTCCACCTAAGGCAACAAGATGATGCTCAAATTCAGCAGATGAATTCTTGATAATATGAGAAATTGTTCTTGTAACTCCACAAGATAAATTAAGCTCTCTTTGTAAGTGAAGAACTCTCATTTAAACTCAGAAAATACATCAATATAATAATCTCTTAATTTTTTCAACGCAAAATCAGATATTACTTTATGATAAGCTTTTTCACTCATATTAATCATATCTAAAGAGTTCAATTTACTAACTCTTAAAATACTCCCCTTCATATCATTAACAGAATTAGCCAGCATAAACTCATCCGGTGATTGTAAATTAATACCAGTATTAGCAGTAGATGTCATTAGTATAGGAATCCCACATGCTGCTGCTTCAAGGATTTTTATTCTCTGGCCACCGCCCGAAAAAATAGGGACTACGAATAAATTACTTTTCCAGTAAAATGGTCTTACATCCGGTACATTTTCAAAAACAGAAATTTCATCATTGATATACTTTTGAATTCTATTAATATTCCGCCCGACAAGTGTAATTTTTATTCCACGACCTTGAATTGCCGTATAAATTTCTTTGCAGATAATTTTTGCGGCCTCTTTGTTCGGAGGATGCGAGAAATCCCCGACAAATAAGATTCGAAATTCATCCTCCGGTGGATTCCAATTATAAAAATAATATTCATTATCAATCGGATACGGAAGAGTTTGAACATTTTTGTAACCAATATTCTTAAGATAGTTAGTTTCCTCATCGGTAATGCAAAATGATTTTTCTGCAATTGTCAATGCTTTTTTTTCAAAATCAGCTAGTCTAATGTTCCTGATGAATTCTTTGAATCCATTTCTTAATTTTTTATGCTTTATGAAAAGTTGGCTTTCATCATCATAAAACAAAATCTTTGAATTTGGATGAAATGCTAATGGGTATTGCATCATTACCAGATTATCAACATATAAAAGATCAGGCTTAAAATTATACAACAAATCCTTATGAGCTTTAAACATTTCTTCCGTAAAATAATGTGTGAGACGCGAGGACCTGATTTTAAAAATTAGATTAGATATTTTTTTGTTAAATGAATAGTTCGGTACGAAATAGCTTTTACCTTGCTCAACTAATAATGGCGATTTGAAACTTAAAATCCGGGTTTCAAAGACTTCTTTGGCAGCTTGAAGAATATGATACTGCCCGTATGAATTTTGAGGTAAATTTAATTCAGGTGGACGATAATATAGGGCAAGAAGTTTTTTTTTCATCTCAATATACTTTTATATAAATCATACGTTTTTTTCGCGTTTAATCTTAAATCAAATAAAACGACGGATTTTCTATAAAAATTTTCAACTAACTCACCAAGTTTATGAAAATTCTGAATAGTGAATCTCAATTTTTCAGATAGTTCATTGGCATTATTAATCTCATAAATTAATCCGTCTTTATTATCCTCAAAAAAGTTTTCTATTCCACTAAAATTTGATGTAATTATAAGATTTTTGGCATAAGCTGCTTCAATTAAGGAGGTTGGGAAACCTTCTACTGCTGTCGAGGTCATTACAAAAACATCCGTAGTTTTTAAATAATCTTGAACATCATCCAGTACACCTATATACTTAATTCCAGACCGGATCCGGGATTCCAAGTCCAACAATTCATCCAAGAATTTACCCTCTCCAGCTAACAAAAATTCAGCTTCACTTTTTTCATTTTCCGACAGATAACTTATTGCTTTAATAAAAGTATCTAAGCCCTTCTCTTTCACTATTCTCGAAGCCGATATAAATCTTAAAATTGTATTTCTCTTTTTCGAGCCAGTAAACCTATTCCGGATTCCTTGATGAATAAGATGCGTGGATTTACTTTTGTATTTTTTATTGTTCCTTATATGATCAAAAACATGCTGATTGACTGCAATAATATGGTCAGAGGGAAAGTGAGATAACATCCCAATTTCAGGTAGAATCCCATGATTAGTGAGTATTGTTGTGCTCTTTCTGAATAACTTTGTCGTTTGCGCAATATTCGCTGCGTAATGATGATGAGAATGAACAATTGAGATTTTTCTTTCATTTAAAAACTTTGATAACCAATAAACACCTTTAATAAAACCATAATAAGATCTATTATCGTGATTAAAATTTTCGTTAACTATTATTTCATATCCCAATTTTTCAAATTTATTAATCACATTTCCGCCTCCGGTTGCTATCACAATCTTAATATCATCATATTCTCTAAGTTCTGAAAGTAATTCATAGAGATGTTTTGAAACGCCGCAAACCTTAAGAAGTTGATTTACTAGAAAGAGCACTATCATTTTTTTGTGAACTTACCAATGATACTATAATTGAAAACTTTTATTGATCTAAGAAACAGAAAATATTTTAATGGTAATCTATGATTAAGCGACAAAACGCTTGTTTTCATCACAATAGAAACATACTTTAAAAACCATTTTCGTACCAGAGATCTTGAAAAAAAAAATAGTACGCATTGTAAATAATAGAATGGGACTAATATAATTGGAGAATAAGTAACTATAAATTTTAAGGTATTCTTAAAATTCATGATATCATTATAAATTTTGTTTTCTACAGGTA